>JAGRMP010000194.1:23007-44654 GCA_020441225.1 Maritimibacter sp.
GCGAGCGACGAGCCGCAAACGGACGAGAACCCGCCGCAGGCGATCACCGTGGCCATCGCCAGCCCGCCCTTGCGGTGCCGCATCCAGGCATAGGCGGCGGTGTAGAGGTCGTTGGCGATGCCCGATTGCACCACGAAATTCCCCATCATCAGGAACAGCGGCAGGATCGACAGCGAATAGGCCCGGCTGTTGTCGAAATAGGTCTGGCCCAGCAGCGAGAGCGCCGGGTCGATGCCGATGATCGCGGCGGTGCCGACGGTGCCGACGAAGGTGAGCGCGAGGCCAATCGGCACCCCGAGCAGCAGCATCCCGAACAGGATGACCAGGCCGACTTCCCATTCAGACATGACCGCGCCGCCTTTCGAAGATCTGCAGGAATGTGATGAGCGTCGCCACCGCGCTCAGCGCGGCGACACCGTAGGCCAAGGGCGCGAGCGGCAGTTTCAGCGTCGGCGTGATGCCGTCGTAGCCGCTGATCTGGTCGCCGATTTTCCACAGCCGCCAGGCGATGACGGCCAGCACGGCCCCGGACAACAGCCCGACCAGCTTGTCGGCGACGAAGCGCTGTACCCGGCCAAGCCGCGTCGTCAGCACGTCGACATAGATATGATCGCGGTCGAGGCTTGCCGCCGGCAGGCCGATGAAGATCACCGCGGCCAACATCATCTCGGTCAGTTCCGTCGCCCCCTGCACCGGCGAATTCATGAGGTAGCGCCCGAGCACATCGGCCACGGTGAGCGCCATCATGGCCAGCAGCAACACCGCGCATATCGCCGCGATGGCGCTGCGCAGCCAGCGGGTCGCCCCGCCGGCTGCGTCATGCGCTCTGTTCATTCGGCTTCCAGCTTCTCGATCTCGGCGAGCAGCATGTCATAAGCGGCCTGACCGTCCACGCCCGCTTCCGAGACGAGCGCGATATTCGCCTCGATCACCGGCGCGAAGCGCTCGCGCAGCGTGGCAATGTCGTCCGCCGTCGCTTCGTAGATGTCGATCTGGCCTTCGAGCGCCGCGCGGCCCGCCGCATCGGCGGCGTTCCACATCTCGCCCGCCTTGCGCGCGAGCGGTTCGCCGATGATCGCATCGATGGCGGCCTGGTCCTCGGGCGCGATGCTGTCCCATTTCGCCTGGTTCATCACGATCATGAAGGCGGTGTTGTAGATGCCGCCCTCGGCTTCGAAGGCCGACGTGAGCAGATCGCCCAGCTTGAAGAAATTCACGGTCTCCCACGGGAAGAAGATCCCGTCGGCGACCCGCTGGCTGAGAAGCTCATAAGCCTTGGACGACGGGCCCTCGACCGGCACCGCGCCGAGCAACTCGGCCAGGTCATGCGCCACCACGGAGCCGACGCGGATCTTCTGCCCCGCGATGTCGTCCACGCTGGCGACCGGCGACGAGGAAAAGATCTGCCCCGGCCCGTGGGTATGCACCGCCAGCACCTTGACGCCGTCGTATTCGCCCGCTTGCGCCAGCATCGCGTCATGCACGCGCTGGTAGGCGACCGAGGAGACGATCGCGTCGGAGGTCATGAACGGCATCTCGGCGACCGCCGAGGTCTTGAACCGGCCCGGCGTGTAGCCCTGCACGGTATAGCCGATGTCGACGACACCGTTCTTGACGAGGTCGTAGGTCGCTGGCGGCGGCCCCATCGGCGCGGGCAGCACGTTGACCGTGACCCGGCCCTCGGTGACTTCCTCGATCTGCGCGGCGAGCGGCAGGATGAGATCGGACACCTGCGGATGCGACGGCGGCAGCCAGCTGTTGAGCGTGAGCACGGTGTCGGCATAGGCGCCCGCGGCGGCGAAGGCAATGGTGGCCGAGGCCAGGGCGGTTCTGAGATGGATCATTTGCGCGTTTCCCTGTTGGATTGGCTTGGTTTCCGTTTGGTCTTGCTGTCCCGGTTTACCGGGATCTTTGTCTGGATCTTCGGGCCGGGGCCGGACACAAGGCCCGCCCCGGCGCGCCGCTGCGAGGAGAGCTACAGCGGCGGTGTATGCAGGTGATGGTAATCCCGGCTGAAATAGACGAGCCCGGGCGCGGGCGCGGCCGACAGATGCACCCCGCGCACCTCGCAGAACATCACCGAATGCGAGCCCTGCTCGATCACCGAACCGATCCGGCAGTCGAAGGCGACGTTGGCGTCTTCGAGCACCGGGCAGCCGGTCGCGAGCGTGATCCATGAGCCCCTGGCCCAGCGGTCCACGCCTTCGACATAGCGGGCGAAGGTGTTGCACAGCTCCTGGTGCTGCGAGGCGAGGACGTTCACGCAGATGTGGAAGTTCTGCAAAAACAGATCGTGCACGAAGGATTTGCGGTTGATGCAGACCAAGAGCGTCGGTGGCGCGTCGGTCACCGAGCAGACCGCCGAGGCGACCAGCCCGTGCTTGCCCGCCGGGCCATCGGTGGTGATCAGGTTCACCGCCGCGCCCATCCGGCTCATGCCTTCGCGAAAAGCGCTCTGGTCTTGGGTCAGCTCCATGTCGTCCCCCCTCATATGTCCAGCACCAGCTTGCCGCGCCCGCGCGAACAGCAGACGCACATCTGGTCGCCGTCAGCGCGTTCCTCGTCGGTCAGGAACTGGTCGCGGTGGTCGATCTCGCCCGAGAGCACGTCTGTGACACAGGTGCCGCAAACGCCCTCTTCGCATTTCACATCCACCTTGATGCCGTGCTCGGCGAGCTTCTTGGCGATGGTGTCGTCGGGGCCGATGGTGAGGGTCACGCCCGAAGCGCGGGCTTCGACCTCGAAACTGTCGCCGGTCAGATCCACATCGGCCGAGAAATACTCGCGGTGCACGTTGGCGCTGGCATGGCCCGCCCCCTCGGCAAAGCCGATCACCCAGTCCATGAAGCCTTGCGGCCCGCAGACATAGAGATGCGTGTCCGGGTCGGGCGCGGGCAGATCGCGGGCAAGGTCGAGCTTCTGCGCCTCCGCCTCGTCGTCGTGGTGAAACACCACGCGGTCGGCGAAGGGCGCGGCCTTGAGCTCGTCATAAAACGCGGTCACGTCCCTGGAGCGGGTACAGAAATGCAAGGTAAAGTCCTTGCCCAGCGCGTGCAGCCGCCGCGCCATGGCGATCATCGGCGTGATGCCGATCCCGCCGCCGAGCAGCACCGTGGTCCGGGCGGTCTCGTCCAGCGGGAAGTGGTTGCGCGGCCCTTCCACGCGCAGCGCCGCCCCCGGCTGCGCCACCCGGTGCACTTCGACCGACCCGCCGCGCGAGGCGGGGTCTTTGAGCACGCCGATCTCGTAGAACCCGGTTTCGGCCGGGTCGGAACAGAGCGAATACTGCCGCCAGAGATCGACCTCGGGCAGGTAGAGGTCCAGATGCGCGCCCGCGGTGACGGGCGGCAGCGCGTCGCCCACCAGCCGGATCCGGGCGATGCCGCCGCGGTCGTCGATCCGCTCGGAGACGGTGAGCGTCATGGTGTTGGTGTCGGTCATGTCGAGGCTCATCTCATGTAGATCCCGCCGTTCACGTCCCAGCAGGCGCCGTTGACGAAAGCGGCGCGGGGGGCGGCCAGCATCGCGACCAGTTCGGCGACGAATTTCGGGTCGCCCAGATCGCCCACGGGAATGTTCTTCTTCGCCGCCTCGATGCCGTCGCCGAGCACGGCCCGCACCATCGGCGTGTCCATCGGCCCGGGCGCGATGGCGTTGCAGGTCACACCAAAGGGCGCGAGGTCGCGGGCAAAGATCTTGGTCAGCGTCAGGATCGCGCCCTTGGACGCGGCGTAATGCGCCCCGGTGGCGGTGCCGCCGTTCTGCCCGGCGAGCGAGGCCATGTTGACGAGCCGCCCGTAGCCCTGCGCCTTCATGTGGCGGCCGAAGATCTGGCAGCCCGCAAAGGTGCCGCCGGCATTGGTGGCCATCACCTCGTTGAAGAACGCCGGGTCTATGTCGAGCAGACCCTGCACCGCGGTCCGGGCGGCGTTGTTCACCAGCACCTCGACCGAGCCGAAGAATTCGACGCACTTGTCGAGCACGGTCTGGAAGTCGCCCGGTTTCGTCACGTCGAGCGTAGCCGTGGTCGCGGTCTCGCCCGACAGATCCAGCTCCGACGCCAGCGCCTTGGCGGGCTCGGGGTCCATGTCTGTGATGACGACGCGGAAACCGTCGCGGTGCAGCGCGCGCGCGACCTCGGCCCCGAAGCCGCGCGCGCCGCCGGTGATGACGGCCGTCTGTATCCGATCCGGCAAGGGTGCCGCCATCAGAACAGATAGCTGAACGAGTTCAGCACCCCATCGGAATTGAGCAGTCTCACCACCTTGCGCTGGATCCTGAGGCCTGCGTCCGTGGCCTTGAGCTCGTAGAACAGATTGCCCGCCCAGACCCGCTGGCGGCCGAACTTGTCCTCGATCAGGTGCTCGGCGGCGCGGACGGTCACCAGATCGCCCTCGGCGCGCTCGATCACGATCCGGCTCACCGTGCGCACGGTCACCGCGGGCGGCGCCGACGAGATCGAGAACCCCTGCTGAAACCGCGCGATCCGGTCGCGCCGCATCTTGGCGTTGTCGTAGCACAGGTTGAGCTGGTTGGCGTAATCCTCGCCCTCGCCGATCGGCAGGATGTAGAGCCCGTCCTCGGTCCACAGCTCCAGCCAGTCGTCATAGGCGCGGGCGTCGAGCAGATCGGCCTCGGCCCACAGGAACCGCGTCACATCCGCAAGCAGCGCATTGGTGTCGATCTTGGACATCTCGGTCATGCCATCATCCTCTTCCACATCTGGTAGGCGGCCCGCATGCCGGTCTCGGCGCTGATATGGCCGCGCGGGCCTGCGGTGCCCGGTTCTTCGTCGACCATGCCGCGGTTGACGAGGATCGGCAGATCCTCACCGCCCTTGGTGCCGCGCTGCACGCGCTCCCACACCTCGGCGTCGTCGGGGCTGCCAAAGCCCATCGGGCCCTGGAAATGCTCGTGCAGACGCATCCGCATCCGGTTCGCGGCCTCGGGGCCGCCGTCCATGCCCAGCGCCATGTGGCGGATGTCGGTGCGGTCCACCGTGACCGGGGTCAGCACCCGGAAGAAGGCGAGCGAGAACGAGACGTTGGGGAAGAGGTTGAGGTTGAACCCCGACCCGCCCACGGCGCGCACGATGCGCCGCACCTGATCCTCGGGGGTGCCTTCGGCGCGCAACTCCTGCGCCAACTCTTCGAAACGGGCCGGGATCGGGTCGTCGAGATTGGCCTCGAGATCCTCGAGCTCGGGGATCATCATCATCACCGAATGCCCGTTGCCCAGGTCCTCGACCCAGCCCTTGCCCTTGTCGAGAAAGTCGAACATGTCGATCGTGGCGCCGTCGAGCGACTGCAGGAAACTCTTGTGCACGACCGGGAAGTGATAGGCGTCGGTGGTGTTTTCGAGCTGCACCTTCCAGTTCATCGGCACGGTGAACTGATGCTCGCCCAGAACCTTGACCGGAAACCCGCCGCCCTGCTTCATGAACAGATCGATGTAGCGGCAGACCTGCGGCCCGAGGAAATCGACCAGCGGCTCGGCCTCTTCGTTGAAGGTCGCGAAGACCATGCCGTTGTAGGCCTCGGTCCGCAGCTTCAACAGCCCGTGCTGGTCCTTGTCGAAATCGTCGCCGTATTGCTCGGGGTAAGGCAGCGCGCGCAACGAGCCGTCGAGCCCGTAGCCCCAGCCGTGATAGGGGCACTGGAACGAGGCCGTCTTGCCCTTCTTCACCTCGCAGACCGTCGCGGCGCGGTGGCGGCAGCGGTTGACCATCACGTGGATCTTGCCCTTGCGGTCGCGCACCACGATCACCGGTTCGAGCCCGACATTCGACAGCTTGAACGACCCCTTGTCGGGGAACTCGCTCTCATGGGCGACGAACACCCAGGTCCGCTTGAAGATCTTGTCCATCTCTTCGGCGAAGAGATCGGGATCTTCGTACATAACGGTGGCGACCCGGGCGTTCTTCTCGTCGTAGAGCGCGTCCAGATCGCTGAATTTCGGCATATCGAGGGACATGGCTCAGCTCCTGTGTTGTGCGGGGATTTCCAAGGCGCGACCCATGCGCGCCTCGACGGTCATGTATTTCCACAGCCGGTCGTTGCCGTCGCCCACCTCGATCGTCCGAAGCAGGTTGCAGGCGGCCTGCACCGTGGCGCGGTCGGGGAAATCGGCCATGATGTACCAGGTGAAGGGAAAGCCCTGCGTCGCCCCCACCATGGTCTGGTCATCGTCGAAGGTGCCGACGATCTCGACCCCCTCCAGATCGGCGATCCCGCGCATCAGCGCCTGGGTCGCGGTCCAGACCGGCCCGATCTGGTCGAAGGGCAGCGAAAAGAACGCCGCGTGGTTGTTGAAGCACAAAAGCGTGCGGATCGGTTGCGTCTCTGGCATCGGGCGCTCCTAGGGGTAACCGGGCAAGGTGGGTTCGTCGAACATCGCGGCGCCCGCCGCGGTGAACGTGCCTTCCGACAGGAAGGCGTGCTGGGCGACCGCCGCGGCGTCGATCATGTTGCGGATCAGCGGATGGCCCTTGTCGATCGCGGTCGAGCCCCCGAGCGTGAAGGCGCGGCGCGCGGCCTCGGCCCCGTCCTTGGCGGCCTTCGATGCGACGAGCCTGAGCCGCACGTGCAGATCGCGGCTGACAGTTTCGTTGTGCTCAAGCTCTTCCCAAGCCTCTTCCAGCGTGTCGTAGAACAGCGCCTGCGCGCCCAGATAGATCCCGCGCGCCTTGGCATATTCGGTCTGCAGGTAGGGCCGCGCGCCCGGCTTGGGCGCGCCGGTGACCGATTGCCGGCTGCCGGTCTGGTGAACATAGTCCAGCGCCGCCCGCGCCGCGCCCAGCGCGACCACGGCCAGAACCTGGCTCGCGAGCGCCATCGACGGATAACGGAACTGCTTGTCGTCCATCTTCGGCTTGGAACCGCGGATAAAAGTCCACTCGGGCGCCACAATGGCGCCGTCGACCTTGATGTCGTGGCTGCCGGTCGCGGCGAGGCCTTCGGTGTTCCAGGTGTCCACCACCTCGATCCGGTCGCGCGGCAGGATGGCGATCAGCGGCAGCGTGGTGCTCTTGCCTTCGATCTTGATCCCGACGCCCGCCAGGTCCGCGCCCATGATCCCCGAGCCCCAGGGCCATTGCCCGCGGACCTCGTAGCCCCCTGCCACGCTCTTGGCGGCCTGCGGCGGGAACATCGCGCCCGCAAACACCGTGTCGGGGTTGGTGCCGAAGATCTCGGCGTAGGTTTCGGGCGGCAGGGTCGCGAGATAGGTCGCCGAAACGCCGAAGCTCGCCACCCAGCCCGCCGAGGCGTCGGCTGCCGAGATCTCTTCGATCACACGGCAGAACTCGGCCGGCGACTGGGCATTGCCGCCGAACCGTTCGGGGACAAAGGCCCGGTAGACACCGAGCGCCTTGAACTGGTCGACGACGTCCTGCGGAATGTGGCGCAGCGCCTGAAACTCGGAGGCGCGGGCACGGATGCCGGCCAGCACCTCGTCCTTCGTCTCCGGTCTTTGCGCCACTGGGGCTTGGGTGTTCATCGAAACTCCTCCATGCGGAATAAGGGACAGGTGTCGGCCAGCCATTCGGCGGTCGCGCACAGAAGCGCGTCCTCGCCCTTTCGACCGATGATCTGGAGGCCGAGCGGCAGCTCGCCCGCCACCGGCAGAACGAGCGCCGGATGGCCGCTCAGGTTGAAGGGGCGCAGAAAGCGTGTGAGCGGCAGCACCGCCTTCGGGTCCTGCGCCTCGGCAAGCGTGGGCGGGATCGTCGGCAGCGCCGGGGTGATCAGGATGTCGGTCTCGGCGAGCGCCGCGTCGACCTCGGCCGTGAACCGGGTGCGCACCTCTTCGGCCGCGGCGAGCTGGGCGGGCGTGATCGCCGCCGCTGCCGTCAGCCGGGCGCGGATATCCTCGCCCAGGCGGTCGTCGTCCAACAGGTGCCCGAAGGCGGCATGGGTCTCGGCGCCGATGATGACCATCGCCGCGTCGAAGGCCGCGTCCAGTCCGGGCAGGTGGATATATCCCGCTTCCGGCAGCCCCTCCATGAGCCCATAGACCAGCGGTTCGCCCACGCGCGGGTCGAGATTGTCGGCACGCACCCGCGCGATGCGCGGCGCCCGGGTGAGCGTCTCGGGGGCAAAGCCCGGGTCGATCGCCGCCATCGCGCGGGTCAGCCCCGGCGCTGTCCGGGCGAAGACACCGACGCAGTCGAGCGAGCTGTCGGCCGGGTGGCAGCCCGCGCGGCTGATCCGCCCATAGGTCGGCTTGATCCCGTAGACGCCGCAGCAGATCGCCGGCTGGCGCACCGAGCCGCCGGTGTCCGTGCCGACGCCCGCGTCGCACAGCCCCCCGGCCACGGCCACCGCCGAACCGGACGACGAGCCGCCGGGGATGCGGTCGGGCCAGCGCGGGTTCACCGGCGTGCCGAAGCCCGCGTTGATCCCGGTCATCCCGTAGGCGAGCTCATGCATTTTGGCCTTGCCGACGATATGCGCCCCGGCCGCCAGCAGAGCGTCGACCACCTGCGCATTCTTCGTCGCGGGCGCGCGGTCGGCGAGCGCCGCCGAGCCCGCGGCGGTGACCTCGCCCGCGATGTCGATGCAATCCTTGACCACGACCGACAGCCCGAATGCGGCCCCGGAGCCCTCCCCGGACCGGAGGTCCAGCGGGCGAACGAGCGCAGAATATCGGTCCGTCGAAACGGTCATCGTGGTTTCCCTGTTGGTTTTGTCGCGCGTCGTTTTGTCGCGTCATTTACGGTAAAATTACCGCGTATTTGATCCAGGTCAACAAAATTCACGTGAATATTGATATGATATTCCTTAAGTCCTCCGAATCCGTTACAAATTTACGGGAAATTTACCGCAACACGGAGGATGACATGTCTCAGGAAACCATCGCGCAGCTCGAACACCGCCTCGCGATTCTCGAAGCCGAATCGGAGGTTCGCCGCGTCCAGGCGCGGTACATGTTCCTCTGTGACACGCCAAATCCCGAGTTCGGCTCCGAGGACGACGCCGACCGCATCGACCGAATCATGGAGCTCTTCGCCCCCGAGGCCGTCTGGGAGGGCGTGGGGGAGTACTACGACAACCAGTTCGGCCGGGCCGAGGGCTGGGACGCGGTGAAAAAGCACTTCCAGGGCTTCTGGGGCGGCAAGACCGATCCGGCGCTGATCCTCAACTGCCACTACCTCACCTCGGAACAGATCCGCGTCGCCGACGACGCGATGACCGCCGAGGGCAACTGGGTGCACATGCAGCCGTGGCTGTTTTCCGACGGCAAGGCGCTGCTTCGTTCCTCGCGGCTGTGGAACAGCTACCGCAAATGCGACGACGGCAAATGGCGCTTCACCCGCAACCGCACCGAAAACGTCTTCGTCGCCCCCCTGCCCGCCACCTGGGCCTCGGACTACCCGTCGAAATCGGTGCTGATGGCGCCCTGAGGCGGACCCTGCCTTGACCACCCCATGCGCCGCCCGGATCCCCGGGCGGCGTTTCCATGTGCCCCGTACCCCACGAAAAACCCCGGCCGAGGCTCACCTCGGCCGGGGCAGGTGCACCGCGGGGAGACGCGTCAGCTGTAGGCCACGCAGACCGATTTGGTTTCGAGGAAATTGTCGAGCGCACCCGAACCGTGCTCGCGCCCGATGCCCGATTGCTTGAAGCCGCCAAAGGGCATGTTCTGGTCGGGAATGTTGTGGCTGTTGATCCAGACCGTGCCCGCCTGCACCTTCGGCACCAGCCGCATCACCCGGTTGATGTCGCGGCTCCACAGCGAAGCCCCGAGGCCGTAGCGCACGTCATTGGCCATGGCGATGACCTCGTCCTCGGTGTCGAACGGCGTGATCGTCGCGACCGGGCCGAACACCTCGTCCTGCATCAGCGACGAGCGCGCCCCGGCCCCTTCGAAGAGCTGCGGCGCGACGAAATAGCCCGCCTCGGGCACGGCCCCGTTCAGGAGCGGCGCCGCGCCTTCCGCGATCCCGCGTTCGATCGCGCTTTGCACATGCGCCCGGTGCTTGGCGCTGACCAGCGGGTTGATCTGGTTGGCCGGGTCCAGCCCGCTGCCCATGGGAAGCGACCCCACGATCCCTTTCAACACGCTCACCGCCTCGTCGTAGATGCCGCGCTGGATGAACAGCCGCGCCCCGGCGCAGCAGGTCTGACCGGTGTTGAAAAAGATCCCGATCCCCGTTGCCGGCCCCAGAAGCGCGAGGTCCATGTCGTCGAACATGACCATCGGCGCCTTGCCGCCCAGTTCGAGCGTGACCGGTTTCACGTCCTGCATCGCCTGCACGCCGATCGCCTTGCCGGTCTCGGTCGACCCGGTGAAGGTGATCTTGTCGACGCCGGGGTGCTTGACCAGCGCCGCGCCCACGGCCCCGCCGCCGGTCACCACGTTGACCACGCCGTCGGGGAACCCGGCCTCGCGCGCGAGCTCGGCGAGCCTCAGCGAGGTCAGCGGCGTCTCTTCGGCAGGCTTCAGCACCACGGTGCAGCCCGCCGCCAGCGCCGGCGCAATCTTCCACACCGCCATGTTGAGCGGAAAGTTCCACGGCGTGATCGCGGCCACCACGCCCACCGGTTCCTTGCGGGTGAAGGCGGTGTATTTCGTGCCCGGCGGAATCGCGATCGACACGTCCAGCGTCTCGCCCCGGATCTTGGTCGCCCAACCCGCCATGTAGCGGATGTACTCGGCCGAAGACCCCACTTCGATCAGCCGGCTCAACATGATCGATTTGCCGTTCTCGAGCGTTTCGAGCTGGGCAAGCTCTTCGCCGTTTTCCTCGAGGAGATCCGCGAGCTTGAGCATCAGCCCGGTGCGCGCGGCCCCCGACATCTCGCCCCAGGGCCCGTCCATCGCGGCCCGTGCGGCGGCGACGGCGCGGTCGACATCCCGCTCGCTCGCCTCCGGGACCCGGGCGAGCAGCGCCCCGTCGGCGGGGTTGAACACGTCGAACGTGCCCGCCTCACCCTCGGCGCTGCCGCCGCCGATGAGCATCTTCGGGGCCTTGAGAAAATCGGTGACCTGGGCGGCGATGCCGTCCGGGGCCTGGTCCGGGGCGCCAATACGCATGGGGTTCTCCTTCGTGGCTCAGTTTCTGTTCCGGGTCTCGGTGGGGTCGTCCGGGGCGGTCCAGCCGCGGATCGTGGTGCGGAGCGCCTGGACGACGATGAAGAGGATGGCGAGGGCGAGGAGGGCCGCGATCGGCCGGTTCACCAGATCGAGCGGACCGTCGATCCGCGCGGCAGCGGAGCGCAGCTTCACTTCCATGATATTGCCGAGCACCATCCCGAGGATGATCGGCACCACCGGCAGGTTGAGCCGCTTGAGCACCACGCCGAAGACCCCGAAGCCGGCGGCGATCAGGCAGTCGACCGGCGCATTGCGCAGCGAGTAGATGCCGACGAAACTCATGATCAGGATGCTCATGCCGAGAAACCGCGTCGGCACCCGGATCAGGTGGATGAGCAGGTTGGACGACACCACCATCCACGCGATCACGATGACATTGAGCACGATGAGCGCGAGGTAGAGCGCATAGACGAAATCGAGCTGGTTCTGGAACAGCCCCGGTCCCGGCACCACGTTGTGGACGTAGAAGACCGACAGCATCATCGCCGTCAGCGCCTCGCCCGGAATGCCGAGGGCGAGCAGCGGGATCATCGCGGCGGCGGGCACGGCGTTGTTGGCGCTTTCCGAGGCGACCAGCCCCTCGGGGCTGCCCTTGCCGAAGTCTTCGGGCGTCTTCGACAGCCGCCGCGCGCTGGTGTAGCTCAGGAACTGCGCGGTGAACTCGCCGACGCCCGGGATCATGCCCATCAGCACGCCGTAGCTCGATCCCGTCAGCGCCACGCGCTTGTAGCCCAGCACTTCGCCGATCGCCTTGAGCATCGAACCCTGAACCGGCGCCGCCTTGGGCGCGCTCTCGGGCTCGATCATCAGCACAAAGGCCTGGCTGACCGCGAACAGGCCCAGCACCACGACGATGAGATCGAGCCCCGAGGTGAGCCAGCCGAGCCCGAAAGTGTAGCGCATCGTGTAGTTGACCGGCTCCATCCCGACGGATTGGAACAGAATCCCCATCCCCGCCATCATCCCGGCGGCGGCCATCTGGCCCTTGTGGGCG
Organism: Maritimibacter sp.; assembly: GCA_020441225.1. Next base: position 35,099 of record JAGRMP010000194.1, read on the forward strand.
ACGATCACCAGCACGATGCCGAGGAGCGCGGCGAGGAAGATCTCGCGCGAGCCGAACATCGGCGCGACCTTGGCGAGCACCGGCGACAGCAGGATGAGGACGATAATGGAGAAGATCGCCGAGAAAAAGCTGGCGCCATAGGCGAGGCCGAGGGCGCGCAGTGCCTGGCCCTTCTTGGTCATCGGGTAGCCGTCATAGGTGGTGAGCGCATTGACCGCGGTGCCGGGCGTATTGATCAGGATCGCCGGAAGCGAGCCGCCGTACATGCTCGAGCCGTAGATCCCGAGGAGCAGCGTGAGCCCGACCAGCGGCGGCATCGAAAAGGTCGCGGGCAACAGGATCGCGATGGCGACGGCAGGGCCGACGCCGGGGATCGCCCCGATGATCACGCCGCCGATGGAGCCGATCAGCAGCGCGGCGATGACCTGCCATTCCAAGAGATGCGCCACGGCAAGGGAAAGGGTGTCGAACATGATCGCGCCTCAGAGGTTCGTCATTGCGAAACTGCGGATCGACGGCGGCAGGAACTGGTAGATCTCGCCCGCCGGAATGCGCACCCCCAGCCCGGCGCGGAAGACCAGCACCACGGCGACGGCGAAGAGCGCCGACGCGAGCAGGCCGCGCGGGCTGCGGTAGCCCAGGCGAAGCCCAAGCAGGAGCGCAAAGAGCAGCGTGGCGGGCAGATAGCCGATGAGCGGGACGATCAGCACATAGACCACGAACCAGGCGACGAATTCGAGCGACCGCCCCCAGGCCATGACCTCGCGCAGCCGCCCCGGCAGGCGCGGCGCGTTCACCGTCGAGAGCAGGTGGGCCGCGCCGAAGACAACCATCATGGCGACGCCGACGGCGGGCCAGAACCCCGGTTGCGACACCAGCATCCGGTCGGGCAGGAACGCGGCCTGCGCCGGCAGGACCGCGGCCGCCGCCAGGGCGACCGCGAAGAAGCCGATGGCAAAGACCAGATCACCCGGCCGCCGCTCGCGACGGAACATCGCGAGGTATGTGAAGACGCGCTTCATCTGTTCATCCAGGCTGGAGGAAAAGGGGCCGCGTTGCCCGCGGCCCCGTCGGGGTCATTCGCCGAGAAAGCCCGCGATGGTTTCCATCGTCTTGGCGTCCTTCGCCATCTGCTCTTCCGAGCCGGTCGCGTCGAGCCAGTAGACCTCGGCGCCGGTCTCTTCGGAGAGCTTCTTCGCGGCGTCGGAAGCGATGACCTCCTGCGCGACCTTCGCGATCGCGTCGCGCACCTCCTGCGGCGTGTCCTCGTGGACGAAGAGCCCGTTCCAGGTCGAGAAATCGAGCTCCGGCACGATCTCGCCGGCGGTCGGCACATCCGGCAGGATCGGGATCCGGCTGTTGGTGTCGGCCATCAGGATGGTCAGATCGTCGAGGCACGGCCGGATAAGCTGCAGCGTGGTGTTGATGACATCCACATCCCCCGAGGCGAGCGTGTTGCAGTCGAGCGCGTCAAAGGCCGCGTCGGAGGCAAATTCGAAGTCGAGCGCCTTGGCCATGGCGAGCGTATGGCGCGCGGGGCTGGTCACGTCGCCGAAATGGCCGAGCGTCACCGGGTTTTCCCTCGCATAGGCGGCCATCTCTTCCATCGTCTTGTACGGCGCGTCGCCGGTCGTGGCGACGACGAAGGGATAGGTCAGAAAGATCCCGATCGGGTCGAACGGATTCCCCTCGAGCGGCGGAATGCCGATGTAGGGCCCGACCAGCGGCACGTCGATCACGAAGGACCCGATCGTGTAGCCGTCGGCCGGCGCCATCGCCACTTCCACCGCGCCGGGGAAGGGCCCGCCGCCGCCGCCGGGCTTATTCACGACCGCGGCCGGCACGCCGTAGGTTTCCTGGAACGCGTCGGCGATCATCCGGGTCAGGATGTCTTCGAGATCCCCCGGCGGCCACGGCACGACAAATTCGACGGGCTTTTCCGGGTAGTCGGCCCAAGCCGCGGCGGGCACGAGCGCAAGCAGTGCAAGGGCACTGGTGGTGAGAAGGTTCTTCATGGTTTTGCTCCCTGTTCGTGTTCTGAGCTTATGTGATTTTACGTGATTTTTCACGTCATTTTTGTTGTTTTTGGTCGTCTGCCGGACCCGTCGCCCAGATTTCAAGCAGTGCGACGCGTCCGGCGTCAGGTCTTGCGTCAGGCGCTCGGCGGCAGGACGAAATCATAGCTGGCCTTCCAGCGCGGGCCGTCCGCGCCCTCGTCCAGCGGCTCGAAATCGACGATCAGCGGCGCCTTCACGCCGAACACCGCGTCGCGTTCGAGATACTCGTCGCCAGAGACAAAGGTGTGGGTGATCAGCCGGTGGTACCCGGGCGCGGTGATCATGAAATGGGTGTGCGCCGGACGGTAGGGTCCGCGGCCCAGATGCCCCAGCATCTCGCCCACCGGGCCGTCGTCGGGGATCGGGTAGCTCACCGGCTTGATACCGGAGAACCAGTAGCGCCCGTCCGCGCCGGTCCGGAACACGCCCCGGTTGTTGTGCTTGGGCTGGATGTCGGGCTGCTGCACGTCGTAGAAGCCGTCGGCATTGTCCGACCAGACATCGACCAGAGCGCCCTCGATCGGGCGGCCGTCGAGATCCACCACCCGGCCCTCGAACAGGCAGGGTTCGCCGACACCGTCGAGCGAGATGTTCGCCCCCATCTCGCGCTCCGGCACGCCATCCACGTGGAACGGGCCGAACACGGTCGAGGGCGTGGCGCCCGCGGGTTTGCGGTTGTTGACCGCATCGACCAGCATCGAGGCGCCGAGCACGTCCGACAAGAGGATGAATTCCTGCCGGTTGTCGGAACACATCTGCCCGGTGCGGGTCAGAAACGCGATTGCGGTTTCCCATTCGGCCTCGGTCAGGGTCACGTCCTTGATGAAGGCGTGCAGGTGCTCGACCAGCGAAGCCATGACCTGCGTCAGCCGGGCGTCGGCCTCCGCAGTCATTCGGGCATTCACGGTCTCGACGGAGTCCGCTTCGGAAAAGTAGTGGGTCATGGATGGGTCTCGCTGATTGGGGGATCGCCGGCCCAGGCCCGCGCCAGCGTGGCGCGGACCGCTTCGGGGTCCAGCGGTCTCGGGTTGGGGTAGCGCGCCTGAAGCGCGAGGTCTGTTGCGCGTTCGATATCTTGCTCCGGCAGGCCCAGCTCGCGCAGGCCGGTCGGCGCGCCAAGGTCGCGGGCGAGCGTGTAGAGCCCCCCCGCCGGATCACCGCCCAGGATCGGGCCAAGCGCCGCGATCACATGGGGAACCGCGGGCGCGTTGTAGGCCAGCGCGTGCGGCAGAATGACGGTGTGGGTCTGCGCATGCGGCAGGCCGAAGCTGCCGCCGAGCGTGTGGCAGAGCTTGTGGTGCAGCGCCATGCCGACCGCGCCGAGGCAGGTGCCGCACAGCCAGGCGCCGTAGAGTGCCGCCTCGCGCGCCGCTGTATCGGTCGGGTCCGCGGCGATGCCGGGCAGGGCGCCCACCAGCGCACGGATCCCCTCAAGCGCCAGCGCATCCATCACCGGGTTGCCGTTCTGCGCATAGAGCGCTTCGACCCCATGGGCGATGGCATTGATCCCGGAAGTCACGCTGATCCCGATGGGCAGGGCCAGGGTGAGGGCGACGTCGTAGATCACCACCTCGGGCTGGATCTCCGGCCCCGACCGGGTGGTCTTGCGGCCGTTTTCGGTCTCGCCGAGGATCGGCGTCATCTCCGACCCGGCATAGGTGGTCGGCAGGACGATCTGTGTCACACCGGTCCGCGCCGCCAGCGCCTTGGCAAGCCCGATGGCGCTGCCGCCGCCCACCGCAACCACGCCATCCGCACCCGCGGCGTCGAGCGCTGCCAGCGCGGTTTCGGTCACATCCGTCGGCGTGTGCATCGCCGCGCCGTTGAAGCTGCCCCCCGCCAGAGCGCCGAGCTCCCCGGCGACCGCATCGCCCAAGGCCGTTTGCCCCGGGGTCGTCAGCACCAGGGCGCGGCCGACCCCCGCCGCGCGCACCTCGTCCGCCAGCGCCGCCCGCGTGCCGGTGCCAAACAGCACCCGCGTCGGCAGCGGCCGGAACCGGAACGTATCGCGCGGCAGGGGTCCGATCACATCACTGCTCCGCGTCGTAGCGCGCGCAGGCGCGCGTCAGCGCGGTCACGATGATGTCGATCTCGGCCTCGCCGATCACCAGCGGCGGCGACAGGATGATGACCGAGCCCGCGGGCCGCACGATCGCGCCCTCCTCGCGGGCATAGCCCGCGATCCGCTCGACGATCCCGTTGCCCGGGTCCATCGGCGCGCGGGTCTGCTTGTCGGAGACGAAATCGAGCCCGACCATCAACCCCTTGCCCCGCACCTCGCCGACGACAGAACAGCTCTCGGCCAGCGGCTTCAGCCCGTCGATGAGCCGCGCGCCCATCCGCGCGGCGTTGCCCGGCAGATCCTCGCGCTCGGCGATGTCGAGGCAGGCGAGCGCGGCGGCGCAACCGACCGGATGCCCGGTCGAGGTATAGCCGTGCATGATGATGCCCTGTTCGCTGAACCCCCTGTACCAGGCGTCGGCGACCCGCTTGTTCAGCGCCGTGGCCCCGAGCGGCACATAGCCCGACGAGATGCCCTTGGCGAAACACATGATGTCGGGCTTCACACCCCAACCCCGCGCGCCGAACATCGCGCCCGAGCGCCCGAAACCGGTCACCACCTCGTCGGAGATCAGCAACACCTCGTATTTGTCGAGCACCGCGCGCAGCTTCGGCCAGAAGCTCGCCGGCGGCACGATCACGCCGCCCGCCCCCTGCACCGGCTCGGCGATGAAGGCGGCCACGGTCTGCGGCCCCTGCGCCTGGATGAGACGGTCGATCTGGGTGATGACGGCGTCGGCCAGTTCCTCGGGGTCCTCGGAATAGGGGTTGCGGTAGGTCCAGGGGCTGTCGACCTGGAAACAGCCGCCCAGGAGCGGCTCGTAGGCGTTGCGGTAATAGGGCGCGCCGTTCACCGACAGCCCGCCGAAATGCACCCCGTGATAGCCCTGCTTGAGCGAGAGAAACTTGGTCCGCGTCGGCTGCCCGACGAGCTGCCAGTACTGGCGCGACAATTTCAAAGCGGTCTCGACCGCGTCCGACCCGTTGGCCGAGAACATCACCTTGGTGATCTCTTCCTCGGCGGCCATTTCGCAGATCTTGGCCGAGAGCTCGATCGAGGGCGCCGTCGCGGTCCCGGCGAAGGAGGAGTAGTAGCTGATGCGGTCCATCTGGTCGACGATCGCCTGCTTCACCTCCGGCCGGTTGTGGCCGACATTGACGTTCCACAGCCCACCCAGCCCGTCGACCAGCCGGTTGCCGTCGATGTCCGTCACATAGCAGCCATCCGCGTCGGTGATGATCTGCGGCGGGTGTTCGGCGCTGATCATCGGGTGGATCATCGGGTGGAACTGGTGGCGCGTGTTCTCGGCGCGCAGGAAATTGTCGCGGTCCAACAATCGGATCTCCCTGGTGTGGCGTGCGGGGTGTGGTCCCCTTTTCGTGCCTTTCGCTCAGGGTGCGACCGATTGACCCAGAGTGACCATTGCGTAATGCGTCATAGATCCGATAGATTACGTCATAATGGTAAAGTTACCGGAAATGTCAAAGAACGACAGCGGGCGGCGGCGCACCGGCTTTTCCTCGGTCAGGGCGTCGTTCCTGACCGCGCTGGTCGACCGATTCGAAGCTCAGGGGCGCTCCGCGCAGCCGCTTCTCAACCGGGTCGGGATCAGTCTCGCCCAGCTCTCCGACCCCTACGGCGCCATTCCCCTGCCGCTCTTCGTCGCCTTTCTCGAAGCCGCGGCCGAGCTCGCGGACGACCCGTTCCTGGGCGCGCGGATCGGCGCCGGCCTGGCAGCCGCCGACATGGGGCCGGTGGGGATCATCCTGTCGCTGTCGGCGAGCGTGGACCGGGGCATGGGCCGGATCGCGCGTTATGCCGACGCGCTGCAGCGCGGCACCCAGAGCCAGTGGGTCGAGGACAACGACCAGTTCGTCTTCGCCTACCGGATCTCGGATCGCACCATCTGGCCCCGCCGCCAGGATGCCGAGTTCACGCTGGCGTCGGTGACCCAGGTGATCCGCGACAATTTCTCGCCGCGCTTCGCCCCGCTCGAGGTCCATCTCGAGCACCCCGCCCCGGCCGATCCGGCGCCGCTCGAACGGCTGTTTCGCGCCCCGGTCCACTACCTTCAGCCGATCAACCGGCTGATCGTCGCCCAGGCCGACGCCACCCGGGTGATGCGCCAGGAGGACCAGGGGTTGCTCGCCACACTGGAACGTCACGTCCGCGACCTGATCGGCGAAGCGACTCCTCTGGGAGACACAAGCTCCGCGGCCCGCGCCGTGATCGACGCCAATCTCGGTCTCTCCGCGATCACTCTCGACCGGGTGGCCGCCGCGCTGCACCTGGGGCCGCGCACCCTGCAGCGCCGGTTGGCGGCCGAGGACACCAGCCTGCGCCAGCTTCTCCACGACGTGCGCCACGACCGCGCCACCCGGCTCCTCGACCAACCCGGCGCGCGGGTCGGCCAGGTGGCCCAGGCGCTTGGCTATACCGATCCGACTGCCTTCTGGCGCGCTTGGCGCGACTGGACCGGAGAGGCGCCGTCTGCGCGGCGCAGGACAGGCCCTTGAACGCGACAAAAACATGCAAATTCACGTTCCATTCGCCCGGTTATTCGCCTAATCCTGAATTCGTTCCAATTCGACAGGTTCCATGACACTGACAATCGACGACCCCAAGCACTTCAAGGCCGACTGGCCGTTCTACTGGATCAGCCAGCTCAACTCGGCCTACGGAGAGGCGCTGGAACGCCGTATTCGGCATATCGGGCTCGATATCCCGCGCTGGCGTGCCCTGATGAGCCTGTACGAAGATCGTTTTCTGTCGGTCTCCGAAATCGCCGCGTTTTCGGCGCAGAAACTCAACACCACGACCAAGGTCATCCAGCGGATGATCAAGGACGGTCTGGTCACCACCCGCGTCCGCCCCACCGACGGCCGCGTGACCGAGGTCTGCCTCACCGACAAGGGCGACCAGCTGCGCAAACTGGCGCTGGTCGAGGCGCGCGCGATCTACGACCAGGCCTTCGCCGGGATCGACCCCGCCCGGGTGCAGGAGATGAACAAGCTCATGTCCGAAGTGCACGCGGCGATGAAAAAGCTCTGACGGCGAACCGGTCGGTGCGGCCCCTGACGGGGCGCGTCGGCACCGGATTCGCGCGCGCCACTTCGGCCTCAGCCCATCACCCATTCCACCAGCCGGGGAAGCTCCGCCGGAAGCGCCTCGATCTCGCCGCCGGCGAAATCCTGCAAGGCAGCGAGGTTGAGCTTGTTCGCACCGACCAATACGGGGATGTCCTGCGACAGCGCCGTGGCGATGGTCTCGCGAAATCCGCGTCCCTCCGCTTCGTGCTTGCCGAACTTGTTCAGGATCAACAGATCCGCCCCGGCGCCAAGCGCGCGCTCGGTCGCCGCCACGGCGCATTCCAGCGCGTCGGTATCGAGGCGGCAGGCGGTGGCGGCGGGACCGAGATCCTGGGAGATGCGCACGATGCGCCCCGCGGGGAGGATCTTCAGGTCCATGTCGCAACGGTGCTGCGTCTCGCGCTCGGTATCGATCTGCACGGTGCCGCACAGACGCAGCCCAAGCGCGCCGAGGCGTTCGGCGAGCGCGGCCAGCACGAGGTTGGTCTCACCCCGGCCCGGTGCCAGCGTGTAGGCGAATTTCATTCCGTGTCTCCGATGGTGTCCTACTGGCCGACGCCGGGCACACATTCCCGGCGCCGCACCTTGTCCCGCCCCCGTCAGTCGGCGCGGAGCCCATCCAGGTAGGCCTCGATCCCGGCGCCATGCGCGGCGGCAAACTCGGTACCGAGCGCGTCCGGCACCTCGCCCGCGGCCAGTTTCTCGACCACGGCCTCGTACCCTTCCTCCCAGCCATGCGGCAGGGTGTGGGCGATGCCCTGGTGGCAATCGATGCAGGTCTTGCCTTCGGCCTGCGCCTGCTCGTGCGACGCGGCCGCCCGGCTCTCCTGGAAGGTGAAATCCATGTAGTCGAACTTGTGGCAGTTGCGGCATTCGCGCGAGTCGGTGGACTTCATCGCCGTCCAGACCCGGGTTGCGAGCGCCAACCGGTGCTCCTGGAACTTCTCGGGCGTATCGACCACGCCGGAAATGAAATGCCCGTAGAGTTCTTTCGACGCCTGGATCTTGCGGACGATCTTGGGCGCCCAGTCCTTCGGCACATGGCAATCCGGGCAGGTCGCCCGCACGCCGGAAGCGTTGTACTGGTGCACGGTGCCCTGGTACTCGGCAAAGACGTTGTCGCGCATCTCGTGGCACGAGACGCAGAACTCCTCGGTGTTGGTCTCCTCGAGCGCCCAGTGGAACCCGCCCCAGAAGAGCACGCCGGCGGCGAAACCGCCGATCAGGAGCACGCCGAGCGCGATCACCCCCGTGGGGGACCAGAACCAGCGCCAGACACGGCGGATGAAGCCGGGGTTGTCCTTCGACATCTTGTATTCCTTCCGGTTGTGGCGTCAGTTCGAGGGCTCGAAGAGGTTCTCGACCAGCGCGGGCGCGTCGGCCTGCGGCACGTGACACTGCGAGCAGAACCAGCGTGTGCCGGCAACGGTGTCGAGCTGGGTCCCGTTGCGGTCGAGGTAATGGGTCATCGACAGCGTCGGCGCGCCGCGGTCGCCCGCCACCGTCCAGTCGTGGCAGGACAGGCAACGGTTGGTGGCGAGATCGACCTGGTACTGGTCGATCGAGTGCGGGATCAGCGGCGGCTGCAGCCGGTAGTTGCGGGTGAACCGGTTCTCGTCCTGGCGGAACACGTCCTCCACCGCGACCGCGTCGGTCACGCCGGCACCGCGCAGGGTTTCGACCGTTTGCGAAAGCGCCGCACCCGCAAGCATCGCCGAGGCCGCCAGGGCACTGAAAAGGAAAGTCTTGGTCATGGGGCTTCTCCGTTCATGTGTTCAGGCCGCTCGGTTGGCCTCGGATTTGCGATTGGGGTTCGCGCGCACGGGGCGCGCCGGTGACGGGGTTTCATCGAACCGCGTGGTGAAGGTGAAGACATCGACGGAGCAGACGTCGATGCAGCGGCCGCAATTGGTGCAGTCGTGGGACAGGATCAAAGGCGTGTCCGCCGCCTGGCCGCGCAGCGCCGGCGCGATCACATGCATCTCCGGGCAGACCTCGAAGCAATCCATGCAATCGTCGCATTTCGCGCGGTCCTGCGCCGAGACCCGCAGCACCGACCGGACGCCAAGGAGGCCGTAGAACGCGCCGACCGGGCAGAGATGCCCGCACCATCCGCGGCGCGAGACCACGAGGTCGAACAGGAAAACAGCGATGACGAAGGCCCAGGCAAAGCCGATGCCGAAGACGAGCCCGCGGTGCACCATGCTGACGGGATTGACGAATTCCCAGGCAATGCTGCCGGTCAGCGCCGAGACCGCGAGCACCATGGCGAGCACCCAGAGCCGGGTCTCGCGCTTGGGCTGCCAGCCTTTGGGCAGATCGAGCTTCACATGCAGCCAATGCGCGGC
>JAGRMP010000195.1 GCA_020441225.1 Maritimibacter sp.
CAAGGACGAGGTCAAGGAAGTGCACTCCGGTCAGGAATGCGGCATGGCCTTCGAAGCCTATGACGACATTCGCGACGGCGACGTGATCGAGATCTTCGAACGCGAAGAGGTCGAACGCACGCTCGAGTGAGCGCGGGCCACCGAACGAAAAGAAGGGCGCCGTTTGGCGCCCTTTTTGCTGCCGATGTCGATGGGCCGGTCAGGCTTGCGCCGTAACCCTGGCGACCGGCCGGCCCGCGAATTCCTTTTCACCGACCCGGACAACAACGCGGCCGTCGGCCAGGTTGCGGACCCAGAGGCCCTGTACCGATATGTAATCCCCCAGCGTGATTGTCTTGACCATGTCCACATCCCCCCAGTGTGCCGGTGGATTGTGCATGGAATATGGGCAATTTGTAAACAATTACGCGACGTTGCGCGCGATCAGCTCAGAGCCAGTCGCGCAGGATCGGGATCAGGGGGATGTCGGCGGGCGGCATCGGGTAGGATTTGAGATCGCCCGCGCGCACCCACTTAAGTGTCTGACCTTCCAAGGGAATCACGTTTCCTTTCCAGCGCCGGCAAGCGAACAGCGGCATCAGCAGGTGAAAATCGTCATAGCTGTGGCTGGCGAAGGCGAGCGGCGCGAGGCACGAGGCGCTGGTGTCGATCCCCAACTCCTCGCGCAATTCGCGGATCAGGGCCGCTTCGGGCGTCTCACCCGATTCGACCTTGCCGCCGGGAAACTCCCACAGACCCGCCATGGACTTGCCCTCCGGGCGCTGCGCCAGCAGTACCCGGCCGTCGATGTCGATCAGCGCCACGGCGGAGACGAGAACGATCTTCATGAGCGGATCACGACCGGTAATCGGCGTTGATGCTGATGTAGCCGTGGGTGAGATCGCAGGTCCACATCCGCGCGCTTGCCGCGCCGAGCCCCAGATCGACCGTAATCTCGATCTCGTCGCGCATCATGTAGGCCGCACCGTCTTCTTCGCGATACCCGGGCGCGACCCAGCCGTTCTCGGCCACGAGGATGTCGCCGAACCGGATCGACAGTAGGTCGCGATCCGCCTCGGCGCCGGACTTGCCAACCGCCATGACCACACGGCCCCAGTTGGGATCTTCGCCGGCGATGGCGGTCTTGATCAGCGGCGAGTCGGCAATCGCGCGGGCCACACGGTCGGCGTCCTCCTCGGTCTTCGCGCCCGAAACGGTGACGGCGACAAACTTGGTCGCCCCCTCACCATCGCGCACCACCTGGAAAGCGAGATCTTGCATGACCGCGTGCACCATTTCGGCGAAAGCCTGTTGCCCGGCGCTGTCGAGCGCGTCGTAGTCCACGCCAGACGCCCCGGTTGCCGCCAGCAGAAGCGAGTCGGAGGTCGAGGTGTCGCTGTCCACGGTGATCCGGTTGAAAGTCGCGGCCGACATCTCGGCGGTGATCCGCTGCAGCGCCGCCTGGCCGATCTTCATGTCGGTGAAGATGTAGACCAGCATCGTCGCCATGTCGGGCGCGATCATGCCCGAGCCCTTGGCGATACCGGCGATCTTGACCGTGCCTCCGCCGATCTCGGCCTCGGCCATCGCGCCCTTGGGGTAGGTGTCGGTGGTCATGATGGCGCGCGCGGCGAGCCCGATGCCGCCCGCCTCCAGCGCGCCATTGAGCTCGGCGATCTTGGCGGTGATCCGCTCATGCGGCAGCCGCTCGCCGATCACCCCGGTCGAGGCGGAATAGACCCTGTTTTCCGCCACACCCGTCTCGGCCGCAACCGCGGCGCAGACCGCTTTCACCGAGCCTTCGCCATGCTTGCCGGTGAAGGCGTTGGAATTCCCCGAATTGACGATGAAGGCGGCCCCCCCAGTGGGATCCGAGCCGATCTTGGCCTGACAATCGAGCACATTGGCGGAGCGCGTGGAGGAGCGCGTGAACACCCCCGCAACACTGGTGCCCGGGTCGCAGACCGCGAGCATCACGTCGAGCCGTCCGGGGTAGCGCACCCCGGCCTCGGCTGCGGCGAACCGCACGCCCCCGATCACCGGAAGCGCGGGAAAGCCACCGGTCGGCGCGAGCGGCGAAACCTTGGGCCCCCGCAACTTCTTGATCTGTCTCTCGGTGTCCTTCTGCTCCGCTTGCAGGGCAGAAAGACGTGCTTCGAGGGCTTCGAGGGTCTCCGGTTGCGCCATCACACTGCCCCGTTACTCGAGAATGGCCGGGTCGCTGAGTACGTTCGGGTCGATCCCCGAAACGTCGGCCCGTTCGATCTGGGCGGCGCCCAGAAGCGTGGCCAGCGCCTGTTCCACGGCGTCGTTCTCGAGCTTGGCGACGATCTCCTCGCGCACCTCTTCGAGCGGCGGGGCGCCCTTCATCCGCGCGTCGTTGAGCTTGACCACATGCCAGCCGAACTGGGTCTGGATCGGGCCGGCGACATCGCCCACTTCCATACCGGTCACGGCGTCTTCGAAGGGTTTGACCATCATGCCCGGGCCGAACCAGCCGAGCGCACCGCCGTTGGGTCCGGAGGGTCCGATCGACTTGGTCCGCGCCAGCTCGGCGAAATCGGCACCGCCTTCAAGCTCTTCGATAAGCGCCGCGGCCTCTTCCTCGGTTTCGACCAGGATATGCGAGGCGTCCCATTCCTGGGTCGGCTCTGCATCGGCGTATTGCGCGTCATAGGCCGCCGCGACCGCGTCCTCGGTCACCGCTTCGGACACGACCTTGCCGATCTGCTCGGCGGCCACGATCGAGCGGCGCTCGTTGTCGAGCTGGACCTGGGCTCGCGTGGTCATCTCGCCCATCGCCTGGCCGAGCACGGTCTGCTGGATGAGCTGGTCGATCAACCCATCGAATAGCACGTCGTTCGGCAGCGCCTGGTACTGCTGCGGCAAGGAGGCCCGCGCGAGCACCAGATGGCCGATGGTGATGTCCTCGCCGTTCACTGTCGCGACGACGGTGTCGGCGGTCACATGCTGCATCTCGGCCGGGCTTTCGCTCGGCGTTTCGGTCGCCGGCGCGGTCTCCTGCGCCACGAGCGGGCTGGCCGCGGCGAAGGCGATCGCGGCGCCGGCGATCAGGGCGGTGGGTTTGACCATAAGTTTCA
>JAGRMP010000196.1 GCA_020441225.1 Maritimibacter sp.
TTCCAGCAGGTCGTCGACTTCCAGGCGCTGAGTCTGCAGGGCGTGTTCGACCGCCAGGTCGACGCCCCGGGCCAGGTGGCGAACCTGAACCTGACCGTGCAGAACTCGCTGCTCGGGCCGCAAAGCAACTTCGGCTTCACCTTCGATCTTCCCGCGGGCACCCAGATCGACAACGGGTCCTCGGCGACCAACGCGTGTGGCGGCACCCTGACGGCCACCGCCGGCACGGGCCAGGTCGTGCTCACCGGGAGTACCTCGGTGGCGATGACCACCGGCTGTGTGGTGAGCGTGCCGGTCATCTTCCCGAGCGCGGGCGTGTTCTCGATCGGTCAGGGGTCGGTGAGCGCCATCACCAGTCCCATGATCAACCGGGTCGGAAGCCAGACGATCAACATCGTCACCGGCTACGTCGCCGGGCAGCCGATCGCGCTGAGCCCTCCGACCGTTCCGGCAACCCCCATGATCGGCCAGCCGGCCGTCGGAGACGGGGGATTCTGGGACGGCACCCAGCCGCTCACCTACGACTACCAGTGGTTGCAGTGCGACGCGCAGGGCGACAACTGCAGCGATATCACCGGCGCGACCACCCTCACCTACACGCCGGTGGCCGGTGACGCGGGTCACTCCCTGCGGCTTCGCGTGCGGACCACCAACTCGGTGACCTCGTCGCCTTCCTACATCGAGGCCATCTCGGCGCCGTCCGGGGTGCTGGGCGCCCCGCAGAACTCGAGTGCCCCCACCGTCTCGGGATCCCCCGCGGTCGGTGGAACGCTCACCGCCGGCAACGGCACCTGGACCGACTCGCCGACCTCGTTCGCGTACCAGTGGCAGCGCTGCGACGCCAACGGCGGCAACTGTGTCGACATCGCGGGCGCCACCAGCGGCACCTACTCGCCGACGGTCGCCGACCAGACGTCCAGGTTGCGAGTCGTCGTGACGGCCTCCAACGCCGTGGGCTCGGCGAGCGCGCCGTCCGCGGCCACGAGCGCCGTCACCGGTCCTGTTGCTCCGAACAACACGGCGCTGCCCACGATCTCGGGCACCGTCAGGGCGGGAGCCACACTCACCGCCGCAGACGGGACCTGGACCGGCACGACGCCGATTCAGTACACGTACCAGTGGCAGCGCTGCGACGCGGCGGGAGCCAACTGTGTGGACATTTCGGGGGCGACGGGCGCGTCGTACGTCGCGTCGGCCGCCGATATCAGCGCCAAGCTCCGTGTGGTGGTCACCGCGGACAACGCGGCGGCCGGTACCGTCAGCGCGACGTCCGGTGCCACGTCCCAGGTTGCCGACTTCACGGCACCTTCGAACACGGCCAAGCCGACCATCGACGGTACCGCCAAGGTAGGTGAGGAACTCACGGCCACCACGGGCACCTGGACCGGCCATCAGCCGATCGACTTCACGTACCAGTGGCAGCGGTGTGACGCCGCCGGCGCCAACTGTGTCGACATCACCGGGGCAACCGCTGCCGCCTACCGGTCGACGCTTGCCGACGCCGGAAGCACGCTGCGTGTGGTGGTGACCGCCGACAATGCGGCCACCGGCACTGTCAGTGAGACGTCCGACCCCACGTCGCCGGTCGCCGAACCCGATGCGCCGGTCAACACCAGCGCACCCACGGTGAGCGGTACCGCCAAAGTCGGTGATGACCTCACGGCCGATCCGGGTACGTGGACCGGGTTCGCGCCGGTCACGACGACCTATCAGTGGCAGCGATGCGATGCCGCCGGCACCAACTGTGTCGACATCTCGGGGGCCACCGGGGCGACCTACCGGCTCACCGATGCCGACGAAGGCGGTACGGTCCGCGTCGTCGTCACCGCGACCGGCCCGACCGGCCGCACTCAGCGCGCGACCTCCGCGGTCACCGGGGCCGTTGCTCCGTCGGCCACGCCGGACGTCTCGCCGATCTTCGGCGGGAACCTTCCCGCGAAGTCCGGTGGGCGCAATCTCGTGATGGTGACCCCGCCCAAGACCGCCAAGGGATCACCGACGATCAACGTCGGGTGTTCCGCCGAGGGTGACGAGCTCGTGCGCTGCACGGTCATCGTCTACGCCGACCGCAGCCAGTTGATGCCGCGACGGGGTCTCAACCTCCCGGGGCAGCAGAGCCCCAAGGTCAGGACCGGTCGTGTCGTGATCGGGACCGCGGTCACCGTGTCCAAGGGTGACACCGTCATGACGGGCACCGTCAAGCTCAACGCGGCGGGCAAGCGCATGCTCCGAAACCGCGCCGGCGGCATTGATGCCGAAGCCCTGGTTCGCGGCAGCCTGAGCGGTGGCGGAGTCGTCGAGAGCAGCAGCCGGGCACGGTTGCGACCGCCGACACAGGCGATCGCACCGACCGACGGCCTGTTCCCGATCAACTCCTCGAAGCTGACCGCGGCGAGCCTGGGGTATGCCAGGCGCCTGCGGACGATCATGCCCTCGCGGGTGAAGAGCGTGATCTGCATCGGCCACACCGATTCCCGGGGTTCCGAGGAGTTCAACCTCGACCTGGGCAAGCGTCGGGCCACCGCGGTCTGCCGGGCCCTTCGGAAGGTGGGCGTCAGGTGGCAGCGGGTCCGGATCGTGAGCCGCGGCGAAAGCACGCCGAGGGCGACGAACGAGACGCCCGCCGGACGTGCCCTCAACCGCCGGGTCGAGGTGCAGATCCGGTACTAGCGGACCTCGCTGCCCATTGCCGAACCCGGGGGTGGTGGCCGACGCACGCGTCGGCGCCGCCCTGGTTTCGGTTGGCGGGCAGGCGATCTTCGGGCCAACGGCGTCACGCGTTCTTCTGCCACGAACTCTTGCGGCCGCTGCTTCCGCTGAAAGCCGACGAGGGGACTCGAACCCCTGACCCCATCATTGCGAGTGATGAGCGTTCAGCGCGCTACCACTCATGAACACGGGGCTTTCGTGCGTGACGGCCTGTTCTTGGGCCCACACTGGCCCTACCGCACCGCGCGAAAGAATGGCGCGTGAGCAGCCTTCAGAATTCGGCGCCCGGATGACGTCCCTCATGCACTCCCGACGACGCGCAGCTTCGTGCCGTGCGTTTCGTGAAGGAAGCGCTCGGTGGCTCCGAGTAGAGCGCGCATGTCCTCGCTGACTGCCGCCCTGGACATGCCCGGTTGGACAATGGCGACGCTGGTTTGGAGCTTGCGGTAGCGGGCCTCTCGAACGATCGTGGCTAGGAGATCGTTCGTCCCAGCGATGAGCCCGGTCGCACCTTTCGCCTGGCGCGCCTGCTCGCGCCTGAGCAGCCTGCGGGTCAGGAGTTCCGGCATCGACTTCGCCCGGTTCATCTTCATCGCTTGACCGCAGACGTCATAAAGGTCGCCGATCCGAGCACCGGGTGACGCATCGGACGAGTACTTGCAGTGAACCAGCAGGATATCCAGGTCTTCCTCCCTCCTTCTCAGCAGTACGACGTCGGCGAGTTCGCCGGGTCCGTCATCGTCCAGGACGATCTCCCATGCCTCCTCAGCGGTCAACGCCTCGATTGCACGAAACTGGACTGTGGCCGGGTCCCGGTCTGGCCCTTGAGATTCGCGTCGAATATCGACACCGGTCCAATCGACGACCTCGATGCTTTCGGCGGGCAGCAATCTGCGCTCACGCGCCGGTCGTAGGAGAAAACCTTGCTCAACGAGCACAACCTCGTCCTGAAACACAACTAGCAGCCCATGCTGGGTCAGGAAGGCGGCAAGACTGCCCGAACCTCGCGGTGTCTCGATCGTGGCGTCGTCGCCATGCGCCCGAATCAAGGGGGGCTCATCGTCTCGGAACTCGAACTCATAGGACAGTGTCCATGTCGGAGTGACCACGTCGAACGCGAGCGGATCATTCGCCGCGGCGGCCGTGAGGCGGAGTTCAGTATCGATCAGCGCAAACGCCTCGCCTCGATGAACCACTCTTCGGCTTTCGCCCAGTGTCGCCACCAGATCGTGGGGCCACTCAATCGATAGCGGTACGTACGGTGGACGTTCGGTTGCCGGCTCCGGAAGCAAGAAGCCCGACATGACGGAGTCGAGCGATATCGAATAGTCCGTGATCGTGGGGCCCACATTCCGTGCCCACTGGACCCAGTCGTGGATGTCCTCGGCCTCGGCGTGGCTCCAGACGCGACCTTTGCGGGAAGCGCCAAAGCTCACGGCCCGCCCGTCAGCAAAACCATGCGCGAAGATGTTGGTCTTCATCTTCGTACCGCCTTCCCCACGCCAGGCGTTGAGTACGTCCTGTCCCACGTGCATAGAGAAGCGTCGGGTGCGACTGACCGCATCCAGTAGTCCGACATTAGTCGGAACCCGCCGTGAAACCTTGGCCAGGATGCGGTAGACGGTCTCACCGCGGACAAGCCTGACTCTGTCTCCACCGATCGCCCTGGCGATGTCTTCGTGCAGCGACTCGTTGTTTGAGCTGTTGATGTAGAGGAACCCGCTTTGCTCGTCAACGTGGACGACATATAGATGATGAACCAGTTCATTGAAGCTCGCGAAGTCGCCCCAACGGACGGGTGTTGTCTCTGCCGAGACCCACCAGACGACCTTGTCCTGGTTATTGATACCGATCTGAGTTGTGAGCAGCTCATCGTCAAAAAGGTCGTAGATGGTCTCTGGTTGCCAAGACAGGCGGACTGGTGATTGGTATGTCACTGTGCTCATCTTTGGATGTATGCTTCGCATGGCAATCTCACGAGGCAAGGAACCGAACGCCGCCTCGAAGTCCGATCGTTCCTTCTCGTAGCCGACTGCCCGCTCGGTGAGATCCTGAATGACCTCGTTCCAGTCGGCGTCCTCGCCGTAGAGATTGCGAAGCCGATCATCGATGCCTGACACCTGCAAAGGGACAAACGCTGAGGCCTCGCCTAGGTTCTCCCCTCCCACGCGGGTGAACCGGCCGATGAACTGCAGCGTCACCGCAAGACTCTTCTGTGGATCGTGGATCGCGGCTACCTTGAGCGCCGGCAGGTCGAAGCCCTCTCCCAGCATGTTGACGCAAACGACTATGCGGCTCGTGCCTTGGAGCAGGGCGTCCCGGTGCTTCCTGACCGTGGAGTTTGCCAGTCCAGTGTCGATACGGACTGGTGCAAGGTCGGAGGCGAGCTGCTCGTAGAGCGCCAGGATCTCTCTCGCTCGGGTGACTGATGAGACGCGCGCCATCAAGAGGTGATCCAGGCCGTCGGTGAGATCGACCCGGAGTTGAGCAACCGCCGCGGTCGCCACGGCCCAGTCGGGGTCGGCGAGATCGACTACGGAGTGGTATTTGATTCGCGAGAAGTATCCGTTCTTCTGCGCAAGGCGCAACGGGTAGGCGTAGGCCACGCGGCCGCCCAAGTGCTGGCCGTCCTCCCGGTATGGCGTGGCAGTGAACTGCACCGTCTCCTTCTCGGCGAATAGGCCCGTGATCGAGCGCCAGGTGTTTGCGGCGACGTGATGGGCCTCGTCGATGAAGAGTCGCTCGCAATGATCGACGAGCCGCGACCGTGCGGGACCGCCGAACCTTGCCAATGCCTGAGGGGTCGCGACCACAACGTTGGCGCGACTGACAGCATCGTCCACCTGCTCGACACTACTGAGGGCAGACCTCAAGACGAGGACGACCGGACAGCGAAAGTCTCCGACCACAGACCCGACTTCCGGAAGCACCCCGAGAGTCGCAAACTTGCCGGCAATCTGGCTCCGTAGGGCATCGGAGGGCACGATGACCAGCGTGCGCTTTGGTGAGTGGCAGAAGGCGGCGAGCATCGTCTCCGTCTTGCCGGTACCAGTTGGCATGACAATGGTGATCGGCTCAGTCGACTCCATCGAGCGATGAGCGAGGATCGCGTGGAGCGCACCCAGCTGGGGCGAACGGAGACCACCTTGTGTCGGGCTCTTCTCAGCGAAAACGAAGCCTCCGCTCAAGGACTCCATAACAGTGTCGGGAGCTTGGGCCACGTCACCGTGCCCTCCATCACCTTCGCGTAGCCACCACAGCTCGTTTCCGGCGATAGTGACCGTGCCGAGGGCCGACACGTCAGATATCCTCTGATCTGGCAAGGAACTCGCCGCGGAAGGCCCTGGCGAGGACAGCTTGAGAGCCTTCCGACACGCGTTGGGTAGCAACGTCGATACGCCAGCAAAGTCCATCGACCAGCGTCAGCATGACATCGATTCGTCGAACAATCTCGGCCTGTTCGGCAAGGGGTGGCACAGGAACGAACAAATCGGAAACCCGCTGTTTGCTTAGGGCCGGCTGGTTTCCGCCAGTGCCCGCGGCCCTGGTGGTCTCATACTCTGCGAGTGCCCAGCGCCACAGGTACTCAGGGTCGATGAACCGACGATCGGCATGGATACCGGCGGCGTTCTGGTTGGTGGCGGCCTCGATGTCCAAGATGGCAGCCTGACCCCGCGTCTTACCCTCACCGATCATCGCGATGAGAACTGTTCCGACGGGATAGAGCTTGGCGCTGCTCCCGGCTAACCCGATATCGGAAATGGTTTCCCGCGTTGACGCAATGCGGCAATTTGCTACCTCTCCGGAGCTTACCCATGGAAAGTCGCCGTCCCAATAGTCGGCGCGCTTTCTTGAGGGTGTGCCGCCAAGCTGAACCGTGCCAATGTCATCGATCCGAGCGATCGTCCAGCTCTCGGGAACTTCCCGGTCTTCCAACGCGTCCGAAGGCGCGGTCGCGACAAGATCACGTGATACGAAGTACCTATTCGTCTCACGCCAGTCGGCCGTGAGGCGGCCTGAGCAGGCGGCGGCGAGCACTGCTTGACGGAATCGTTCGATCGCGCGTCTAGCGGCGGACAGGTGAAGGGGAATCGACGCCTGTTTGGTTAGGGCGTCCTCGACCCGTCCGATGATCTTGTGTCGCTCTTCGAGTGGTGGTACGGGTAGTTCCATATCCTTGAGCAGTGGATACTGGACGCTCTGGACCGTGGTGCCGTCACGCCGGCTCGAGGCCAGGAGTTCATGTGCGCTCATCCGGAGAAACAGAGCCAGCCACTCGTTCATGAGCGGTTCACGGGAGTAGAACGCTTTGAGATCCTGGTTGATCGTGAGCGGCAGTTCGGTCACCGACACTGGCAGTGTGTGCGCGAGGACGCCGCTGCGTACGACCACGAGCACGGATCCGGTTGGGCATATCCTGAGCCCAGTGTCTCGTACCGCCTTCTCGGTGACGGTATAAGTACTGGTTGATTGCCGAGAAGCTTTGACATCTTTGGACGAGACCCACGGCAGGCCATCGCCCCAGTAGTCCCTATTCGACTTCGATGGGGTGTGACCGCCCCAAGATTCGAAGAGGTCACCGATCCGGGCCTTGTGCCAACCGTCCGGAAGCATGGCTCCATTGGCCCTCGTCACGCCTTGCCTCCGTTGCCATTCTCTTCGAGGATCCTTTGGATATCGCCAAGATCACCGAGGGCGAGCTGCAGCTCCTCCATTGCTTCGGTAATGAGTTCCTCGGGTTCGGGTAGCCTGTCCGGATCGTCCAGCTCCTCATCCCTGATCCACTTGAAAGCGTCGAGCTTGTAGTGGTGCTCCTTCACTTCGTCGCTGGTGAAACTGCGCCAGCGACCATCGGACGAGTCTGCCTCATCTCGGGGTGCGTGGCCGTTCGGATCGTCGCCGTAGCAACGCTCGAACTCAGTGAAATGCGCGGTCGTGAGAGGGCGGCTCTTCTTTGTGATCTTGGGAACGTTCGCCCGTGCGTCGTAGATCCAGGTCCGCTCCGTCGGCCGACCCTTGGTGAAGAAGACAACGTTAGTCTTGGTTCCCTCTGTGTACGGGCTAAAAGTGCCACGCGGGCAGCGGAGGACTGTGTGCAGATCACAGTCCTCCATGAGCACCTTGAAGATTTCGCCGGCTTGCTGCGCGAAGAGGACGTTGTCGGGCACGACAACGGCGGCGCGCCCACCGGGCTTGAGAATGGTGAGGACATGCTGGAGGAAGTTGAGCTGTTTGTTGCTGGTTTGGATAACGAAGTCGTCGCGATCCGGGGCCTGGTTGGCGCCCCGTGTTCCAAACGGTGGGTTTGTAATGATGACGTCGTAGCGCTGACTGCCTGGGGCTTCGTAGATTGAGTCGACGTTGCTGATGAGCGGCTCGACCTGGTGAAGGTGGAGATTCATTAGGGCGAGGCGACGGGGACGCTCGTCGATGTCCTGGCCAAAGTACGTACTCGTACGGATGCGGAGGGCTATGTCGCGCCTGAAGGCCCCGCCTGTCTCGTCGAGTAGCCACTCATAGGCGGCGACTAGAAAGCCGCCGGTCCCGCAGGCTGGATCGCCGATGGTGAAGTGCTTTGACGCCCGAGGATCCGGCTTCATGCAGCGGATGATGGCCTTGATGAGCAGACGCGGGGTGAAGTACTGGCCAGCGCCCTTCTTGCCCTCCGCCGCGGCGCGCTCGAGTAGTCCTTCGAAGGCGGCCGCCTTGACGTCGACATCGAGACTTGTCCAGTCGGTTTCGTCGATGAGGTCGATCAGTCGCTTGAGGCTGGTGGCCTTGCGGATCTTTGATTGAGCCCCCGCGAATATCGCGCCGAGGATCCCGGACGGCTTGCCGAGCTCGGCCAAGACCTTGTCGTAGTGTTCGACCAGGGCGGTGCCGCTCAGGGCGTCGAGGGTGGGCCAATCACAGGGCACTTCGATCGGCCTATCGCTGACGGAGTCGAGTGTGCGGTACTTCGGCAGATCTAGGCCTCGCTCGTCGGCCATCTTGAGGAAGAGCAGATAGGTGATCTGCTCGATGTAGTCGCCGTATCCAACACCGTCGTGGCGGAGGGTGTGGCAGAAGCCCCAGAGCTTCGCGACAACGTCTGTGCTCATGCGGCGACTAGCTCCCTGTTGAGATCGGCGAGCAGGTCCATGAGCTGGCTGTCGAAAGTCTCGTTGGCGCGGCCCCAACCGCCTCGGTTGGAGAAGATCGGCAGGTCGTCGAAGTCCTCACGGTCGATCGTGAGGTTCTTGACGAGGTGCTGACGAATGTAGTCGAGCCATTTGGCCTGGTCCGGTGAGAGCGCTCGGTTACTCGACACTGCATGGACGGCGGCGTGAACGCGCTCATCGGCGGTCAAGAGCGACGCAGAGTCCTGGGCGGCGCGCTTGACCATCGAAATAATGTCGACGAGGGCTTTGTGGTGGCGAATCTCGAAGGCCTTCTGCAGAGTGTCCTCGCTGAATCGCTCCGGAGCCTTGGCGAGCGTCTCGCGCAGTTCCTTGAGGGCCTCAGTGCTCCAGTCTTGGGGCCGCGCGAGAAGGATCTGCAGTGCTTCGATATGGCTCTCGTTCTCGCGGACGAACCGCTCGAACGCCTGCAGGTAGTCCTCGGGCTTGTACTCGACGCCATCGGAACCACGGATGAGCCAGCTCGATTCCACGGTGTCGAAGACGCCTGGAGCCACAAGGAAGGTTCGCTCCGGCCGCTTGTAGTCAACGAGCAGGTCCTGGAAGCCCGGGTCCCGAAGTATCGCCATGGTCTCGTTGAACGCGTCGCGTAGCTGGGCTCTCAGTGCCGTCGCAAAGGCACCGAGATCGCCGTACTGGATGTAGGCAGCGAAGTCGTCCCGCGCATCGCCCGACATGGCCTTGTCAATTCGCTGAAGCCGCTTGACCAGGCGGTTTGTGTTGTGGTCGCGGTCTCGGTTTTGCCAGATGTCCGCGATGATCTCGGCGGTCGACTTCGTGTCGGATGTCGGTGGTTCGGCGGTGATGTCGGTTGTCCCGCGGAAGTACTCCAGGAGCGTGCCGTCGAAGCAGTCGAACACGACGAATGACGTCTTTGGCGGGGCGAGATCGTCAGCCCTCCGGGTGCCACGGCCCAGCATCTGCTCAAACAGGATGCGCGACTTGACTGGGCGGAGGAAGACGAGGAACTCCAGGTCTGGGATGTCGACGCCCGTGGTGAGCATGTCGACCGACACGACGATCTTCGGCTGAGGCCGGTTGCGG
Organism: Maritimibacter sp.; assembly: GCA_020441225.1. Next base: position 9,933 of record JAGRMP010000196.1, read on the forward strand.
AACTCTCGGATGCGTTGGAGGGGGCGATCGACACGTCCAGTGATCTTGGCGACGAAGCTCTCGCCGCGGTCGAAGATTTCGCGGGCCTGCTTGACGAGCTGATCTGCGTGCGAAGTGTGCGGGAGGTCGTTCACCGCGAAGATCAGGGTTCGGGGAAACCGGCCGGTGTCGGCCTCGTGCTCGAGGCAGTACCGCTTGATCTCCTCAAGAATCTTTCGGTTGGAGTCGGGGGCGGTGATCTTTCGTTCTATCTCAGTTGTGTCGAAGCTTCGTTCGTCCTCGAGGAAGTCGAACTGCTGCTGTCCGGATTCAGGGTCGACGGTGTCGACCATGTCTCCTTCGTGAAGGAAGACTCCGTTCACGCGGACGTCGGACTTGAGCCGGACAGCGTCGTAGTCGACCAGGTAGCCCTCCCGGACGGCGCGCTCGTAGTCGTACCGATAGACGAGGTTCTCGAAGTAGGCCATCGTGTGCTGGGCCGGCGTGGCAGTGAGGCCGATCTTGATGGCGTCGAAATGGTCAAGCGTCTTCCGCCAGATCGCTGCCTCGCTGGATGAGTAACCGCGGTGGCACTCGTCTGCAACGATCAGGTCGAAGGCGTGGATCGGGATGTCGAGCTGCTCAGCGTCGTCATCGATGCTTTCCTCACCGCTGAAGACCGCGCCGCGACCGAAGAGGTTGATCGTCATTCGCTGGATCGTGCAGACGTAGACGAAGGCGGCGCCTGTTTTCGGCTCAGTCAGGTGAGTCTTCGGCAGGACGGTTGGGTCGAACTTTTCGTCATCGCCGAAGTCGTCCCGTGCAAAGCGCTGTGAGTAGACCTCGTAGAGGCTGTCGAACTTTTTTCCCGGCTCGGCTTCGAAACTCTTGAAGGCGCGAACCGCCTGGGCCGCCAGCGCCTTGCGGTCCACGAGAAACAGCACACGTCGCGCAACGCCGGCATGCATCAGTCGGTAGATCTCGTGAACAGTCGTCAGCGTCTTGCCGGTGCCAGTCGCCATCGTGACGAGCATCCTGCGCGCCCGTCTTGCCACTGCGGCTTCGATGGCCTCGCTCGCCTCGACCTGGTAAGGGCGAATGCCATCACGCATCGGGATGTGGTCGAGACGTTCCAGCTCGTTGTCGATGTCCCGGCCCATCATCTCGTGCAGGGCGGCCGGGGTGTGGAACCCAGTGACCTCCCGAGAGCGATTCAGCGGTGATCGAACATCGTGGAAAAGAATTCGCTCACCGTTGGTGGAGTAGAGGAACGGCACGCCGAACTCCCCCTGGTGCCGAGGGCCTTGGGCGATGCCCCGCGAGTAGCGTTCCGACTGTGTTAGGACCCCGTCGGGCCCGACGGTCAACTTCTTCGCCTCAACGACCGCCTCGACCCGCTGGGCCGCGCACAAGGCGTAGTCGGCCGGTCCGTTCTTGGTTGGAAACTCAGCCAGAGCGGCTGGCCAGAGCGTGGATTCGGCTTCCGCGATCCCGGGATCCAGCACTCGCCACCCGGCGGCTTCGAGCCTCGGGTCAATCCGTTCCCTGCGAGTCTGGCGTTCACTCTCTCCCATTGCGGCTTGATCCTAACTACGGACTCTCGGTGGTCGGTCGCCTTGAGCCCTTGGTGGCCGCTGCCCCCGCAGATGAACACCTGCACAGTGGGTACGACGAACCTAGTGGGCAGACCGGATGCCTCGCCGTGGATCGATGATCTCCCTGGCGAACAGGTCACGCAGGATCGCCAACATGCAGGCCTCGGCATGACGGGCGATGGACGGCACGCGGTCGTTGCGAGGGGGTTGACCGTCGCCTGGATCGTGCGCGTGTCGGTCGGGTCGATCGGCATCTCTCTTGGCGGCAGGCGGGTCCGGTTGCTCACGCAATCCTGGACGTGGACCCGCAAGGCCCGCTCGTAGTTCTGGATCGGGTTTGGCGCGAACCTGCGGCCGCTTCGGTTGAGGGTCTTGCCAGCCCGTCCGCAGATGAGGAAGTCGCGTGCCGCAGCGGCGAGCGTTGGGACCGGTTCGCGTGGGTGAGGTGGTCGCCGCCGCGCTGGAGCACCTTCGCTTCAGCGATCCACGCGACCGCTTTGGCGAGTGTCGAGAACGTCTTGCTGATTGTCCGCTGAGCCCCGCGAGGTCCCGTGCGAAGCCGCGCCCGATACGTAGGCGCGGAAGTCGCATGGGGTCCGCCCGGGACGAAGGGATGCGCAGCTTGGCTGTGACGCTCGAGAACAGCAGCCGCAACGCCTCGGTCGAGGACGCGAGACTTCGATGAGGGCTCCGGCGGCAGTGCCCCACCTCCCGCGTTCAGGCAGCGCCAAAGGACCCGCTCAGTTCAGCACCGATCCTGGACCTACCTGCTGTCGTTCTGTGGCGATCTCTGTCGCCCGCTGTCTCCCGCGCGAGTCTTGAAAACCATGGGAATCAGGATTTCCCCGAAAGCCGACGAGGGGACTCGAACCCCTGACCCCATCATTACGAGTGATGTGCTCTACCAGCTGAGCTACGTCGGCCCGCGCGACGGCGGCGCCGTCGGCGGTCGC
>JAGRMP010000197.1 GCA_020441225.1 Maritimibacter sp.
GAGATCACCGGCTTCGTCTCGGTCTCGCCGCCCGCCAACATGTACGATTTCTCCTTCCTGGCCCCCTGCCCCTCGTCCGGCCTCATCATCAACGGCTCCGCCGACCGCGTCGCGCCGCCGTCCGACACCCATGCGCTGGTCGACAAGCTGCACGAGCAGAAGGGCATCACCATCACCCACACCGAGGTCGAGGGTGCGGGCCATTTCTTCGAGAACAAGCACATGGACACGATGATCGGCGCGGTCGACGGCTACGTCCGCCGGCGGCTCACCGAAACCACGCGCTGAGGGACCGACATGGCGGAACAGCTTCTTTTCGACGTCGCCGACGAACTGGCCCGGGAATCGCTCGCGATTTTCGAAAAGACCGGCGACGAGGACATCTTCCAGGACGTCACCAAGATCATCGGCGCCTCCTCCCAGACCCTCGAAGAAGCCTACAAGACCGCCGTGCGCGTGCGCCGCGCCGAGAAACGCGCGCTCGAAATGCTCGCCCAGCGACGGGCCGAGCTGGGAAGCGAGTAACCGCCCGCCCCGGCCGCCCGACCCGGCCGCCCGACCCGGCTGCACGGCGCCGATGCAATCTCGCCCCTGCGCCGAAATGCGCGCTGGTCCGGGCGCGGCACGGGCCTATCATGGATCCGGAGGTATCCATGGCCCGGAGCGAAACGCGCGGTACCCTGCGCACCTATCTCAAGCAGATCGTCTACGGCGGCAACGACGGCATCGTCACGACCTTTGCCATCGTCGCGGGCTTTGCCGGCGCCAAGGCGCAGGGCAGCGAGGCGGCGGCCTTCGGGGCGCTCGCGGTGCTGGTCTTCGGCCTTGCCAACCTGACCGCCGACGGGGTGTCGATGGGCATGGGCGAATTCCTGTCCGGACGGTCGGCACGCGACATCTTCCACGCCCGGCACCGCGAGGCCGAGGCCGCCGCCCGGGCCCATCCCGCCGAGGCCGCCGCGGCGCTGGCCCATCACCTCGTGACCCAGGGGCTCGACCCGGCCGCCGCCCGTCATGCCGCCGATCACCTCGCCGACAGCCCCAAGCTGATGGCGGATCTGTCGCTGCGCTACGATCACGGCATGGAGGCCCCCGATGCCCATAACATCGCCGCCCGCGCGGGCATGACCTTCGCCGCCTTCGTCACCCTGGGGGCGATCCCGATCCTGCCCTTCGTTCTGATCACCGGCGGCCTGGCCTTTGCCGTCTCGCTGGTGGCGACCGCGCTGGCGCTCGCCCTGCTCGGCGGGCTCAGATGGGCGGCGAGCGACCAGACGCTCGCGACCTGCCTGGCCGAGACCCTGGCGGTCGGCGCGCTGTGCGCCGCCGTCGCCTGGGGCGCCGGGAATCTGGTCGCCGGGCTCGGCTGACCGGGCCGCGGCCGGGCGCGCCTTCGCCCGCCGCGCGCCGAAAAAGTTGTTAGCGCTATCTGTAACAAAACCAACAGCTTGCTACCCTGTGCGAGCTCGCACACCCCTCGCACATCCCGCGCGCGCGCCCTTCGTTGGTCGCAAGATGCCGTGGGGGTCTGGGGCCAGCGCCGCCAACAGCGCGCGTGCGAGCTTCGAGGGCGCGCCCGGGCCTACAGCCGGTAGATCTCGGCGAATTTCGCCTCCAGCCCGTCGAGCAGCGGTTCGACCCCGGGCGCAAAGCCGCAGGCCTTCTCGATCAGCTCGGCGGGTTCGTAGAGCCCGCCATGGGTCTGGACGTTTTCCTTGAGCCAGCGGGTCGGCGTCGAGGGGTCGCCCTTGGCGAGATAGGCGTCGAGATCGGGCACCGCTTCGCGCATCGCCTGGGCGAGGCACCCGGCGTAGACATTGCCGAGCGAATAGGTCGGGAAGTAGCCGAACAGCCCCACCGACCAATGCACGTCCTGCAGCACCCCGTTCGAGGGCTTGTCGACCGCCACCCCGAAATCCGCTTCGAACCGCGTGTTCCAGGCCTCTTCCAGATCGGCGACGGCGAGCGTTCCGGCGATGAGCTGGCGTTCGAGATCGAAGCGCAGCATGATGTGCAGATTGTATTGCACCTCGTCGGCCTCGGTGCGGATGTAGCCCGGGTAGACCCGGTTCGCCGCGCCCCAGAAGGCGTCCGGCGCGCTGAGCCCCAGATCGCCGAAATGCGCCCCGAAGCGTTCGTAGAGCCAGCCCGCAAAGGCGCGCGACCGGCCGAGTTGGTTTTCGTAGAGCCGCGACTGGCTTTCGTGCACCCCCATCGACACCCCCGCGCCGAGCGGCGTCAGCAGGTAGTCGCGCGAGATGTTCTGCTCGTAGACCGCGTGTCCGGTCTCGTGGATCGTGGCATAGGCGGCGTTGAACGGATCCTTGGGATTGGTCCGCATGGTGATCCGCACGTCGAGCCCGGAGCCGGACGAGAACGGATGCACCGCCTTGTCGATCCGGCCATGCGCGAGATTGTAGCCGAAGGCCACCGCAAGTTCGCCCGCGAGCCGGATCTGCGCGCTCTCGTCGAAGCTGCCCGCGAGCGGCTGCGGCTGGTGCGCCGCGCCCAGCACCCGCTCGCGCAGCGCGACGAGCCGGGGCCGCATCGCCGCGAACATCGCGTCGAGCCCCTCTCCGGTCGCCGCGGGTTCGTAATCGTCAAGCAGCGCATCGTAGAGATCGCCGCCATAACCGCCGTTCGCGGTCAGCGCCTGCGCCTCCTCGCGCTTCAGCCGGACGATGTTTTCGAGCACCGGGCGAAACGCCGGCCAGTCCTCGGCCGCGCGCGCCTCGGCCCATTGGCCCTGCGCCTCCGAGGTCACCCGCGCCAGTTCGCCCGCAAGCTCCGAGGGCACCAGCCGCGTGCGGTCGAACCGGCGGCGGATGTGGCGCATCTGGGCCCGGCCCACCCGGTCAAGCGCACCTTCGTTGATCTGCGCAAGACAGGCGCCCACCCTGGGATGGGTGCGGCGATGGTGCAGCATCTGTTCCATCGCCTGGCTTTCCTCCGCCCGCTGCGGGGCTGCACCGCGCGGCATCACGGTTTCCTGGTCCCAGCCCAGCCGGCCGGCCACCTGCCCGAGCGCCTGAGTCTGGCGCTCGAATGCCATCAATTCTTCATAAGCGCCCATGTCAGCCTCGTATCGATTGCGGTTGCGGATAGCCCGCGTGAAAGCGGGCGTTCAGGATCAGGAGCCAGGCGAAGATCGCGCCGAGCTGGTGGGTGATCGCGATGTGCAGCGTCGCCGCGTTCATCACCGTGACGATGCCGAGGACCATCTGGAGCAGCACCATGGCGCCCGCGAGCAGGAAGGCGGTGCGGGTCGCGGCGGCGCCGGACCGGCGGCCCCGGATCATCGCCCCGATGGCGAAGAGCGCGAGCAGATAGCCCACCACCCGGTGGACGAATTGCACGAGACCGGAGTTTTCGAAGAAATTGCGCCAAAGGGGCTCGATATAGAAGGCATCGGGCGGGAAGACCTGCCCCGCCATCAACGGCCAGTCGGTGAAGCCGCGGCCCGCGTCGATCCCCGCGACCAGCGCGCCGAGCAGGATCTGCAGGAGGGCGAGATGCATGAGCCCGGTGCCCATGCCGAACAGCGACCGGTCGCGCAACCGGCGCGCTTGCATCAGGTCGGCCTCGCGGCGGCCGAGCAGCATGACCGCCCAGGCAATGAGGCCGAGGATCACGAAGGCAAGGCCGAGATGCGTGGCCAGCCGGTAGGAGGCGACATCGACCATGCGGCCGGTCAGCCCCGACGAGACCATCCACCAGCCGATCGCCCCCTGCAGGCCGCCGAGAAGGCCGAGCGCGGCCAGACGGCCGGTCCAGCCGGCGGGGATCTTGCGCGAGAGCCAGAAGAGGACGAAGCCCGCCGCCCAGACAAGGCCGATCAGCCGTCCGAGCTGGCGGTGCCCCCATTCCCACCAGTAGATCGCCTTGAAGGCATCCAGTGTCATGGCGCTGTTCTGGAGCTGGAATTCGGGCGTCGCGCGGTATCTGTCGAATGCCGCCTGCCAGTCGGCCGCATTCATCGGCGGCAACGCCCCGGTGACAGGCTTCCATTCGGTGATCGAGAGGCCGCTGTCGGTCAGCCGGGTGAGGCCGCCGACCGCGATCATCGCCACGACGAGCGCGAAGAGCAGCCCGAGCCAGAGCCGGATCGCGCCGCGCGCGCCCCTGCGCCCACGGTCGATCATGCCGCCCTGCGGCCCCTCGGGGCGTTTCGCCTCGGCGCCGACCTCTTCGAAGATGCTGCGCTTGCCTGCCATTTCCGCCACTCCCCGTGCCCGCGCCGGACACTAGGGCGGTGCCCGGCCCGCCGCAAGGGCGGCCCGGGGCTCAGCCGTCCTGCCGTCGCACGAGCTGGCGCAGGACGCCGTGCAGCGTCTGCACATCGGCGCGCGTCAGCGGCATCCGGCTCCAGAGGTTGCGCAGCGTCAGCTTCATCGCCGGCGCCTTGTGATCGGGAAAGAAGAAGCCCGCCGCCTGCAGCCGTTCCTCGTAGTGATCGGCCAATCGCGCCACATCGCCCGCCACCGCATGTTCGGTGCCGGCAAGCGCCAGAACCTCGGGCGGGGTCGCGTCGATCTGCCGGCGCCATTCGTAGGCGCAAAGAAGCACCGCCTGGGCAAGGTTCAGCGAGGGAAAGTCGGGATTGACCGGGACCGAGATGAGCGCGTTCGCGCGCGCGACGTCCTCGTTCTGGAGCCCCGCGCGCTCGGGTCCGAAGAGGACGGCCACCTTCTGCCCGGTGGCCATCAGGGCGCGGGTGTGTTCCATCGCGCGTTCGGGTGTCATCACCGGCTTCGTCAGGTCGCGGCCGCGCGCGGTGGTGGCGAAGACGAAGCCGCAGTCGGCCGTCGCCTCGGGCAGCGCCGAAAAGACGCCCGCATGATCGAGCACCCGGCCCGCGGCGCCCGAGGCCATGGCGACAGCGCGCGGATTGGGCCAGCCGTCGCGCGGATCGACGAGGCGCATGTGGCTGAGCCCGAAGTTCAGCATCGCGCGCGCGGCGGCGCCGATGTTCTCGCCCATCTGCGGGCG
>JAGRMP010000198.1 GCA_020441225.1 Maritimibacter sp.
GCCGCGTCTCTTGCCCGCTCCGCCTTCTCCGCCGCCTCCCGGTGCGATCCCGCAAGGTCGACGGCGCCGTCGAGTTTTTCGCCATAGCGTTCAAGGTCTGCCAAACGGGATTGAAGCCCGGCCCTTTCTCCTTCCCTGCCCTCCGCCGCAGACTTGGCCTCGTTTGCCACGCGGTGCTTTTCCGCAGCCTCTTTCGCTACCCGAGCCGCCTCTTCGGCGGCATCGACAGACTTGCCGTGTGCCCGCACCTCGGTCTGCCATGCGTCCTCCAGATCCTGCGCCGCTTGTGCCTTTTTGGTCGTTTCGATCCGGACAGCAAGCGCCGAAACCCCGGCCGACTCCGCGTCCAGCGCCGCAAAGGCCCTCTGTGCGTTCCCAGCAGCATCGAACAACCCCGCGATCCGCTGGGCCTCCGCCAGGCGCGACCGGGCCGCCTTTTCTGACGACGCCACTCGGTCGCGCTCTCGATTTGTTTCCAGGCACATCGCGTTGGCGGCCTCGATGCCCGTGCCAAGAGCATCCAGACTCTCGAACCCCTCATCGGCAAGGCGCAGGACGCACAGCTCGCGCTTCCGGCTGACCTTCCTTTCCGCCGCATCGGCCTCAGCCTTGAGCTCCGCTGCGAGCCGACGATAGATCGACACGTCAAACAGTTCGCGGAGAATTCCCAGCCTCTCGTCGGTCTTGGCAGCGAGGAAGGTCTCGAACTTGCCCTGCGGCAGCAACACGATCTGGCGGAACTGTTCAAGCCGGTAGCCAAGCAGATCGCCGATGACCCGCGCGACCTCGCCGATCTTCTTCTCGGCCAGCACCTTGCCGGAGTTCGCCTCGCCGAGTTCGTGGAGCGCGACCCCGGTCGCGTCGAACACCCAAGCTTCCGGGTTGTCCCAGGTCTCACCCTCGCCGCGCTGCTTGGGACGCGACTGGCCAGGACGGCGTCGCACGAGGTAGGTCCGCTCCCCGAGCTCGAACACGAACTCCACTTCGGTTGGCAAGTCGGCCGGCGCATGGTCCGAGCGCAACGATTTCGCATCCTGTTCGGCACGCGCGGGTTCGCCGAACAGCGCGAACGACATCGCCGAGAAGATTGTCGACTTGCCGGCACCGGTCTGGCCGTAGACTCCGAAGAGCCCGGCGGCCACAGCGGTGCGAAAGTCTACAACCTCTCGCCCAGCGTATGGGCCGAAGGCCTGTAGGGTCAACCGAACCGGTCTCATGCGCCGTCCCCCCCGATTTGAAGGTCGTGCAAGGCGGCGGCGACCACCTCTGTCTCCGGAACGGTCAAACGGGTTCCGCGGACAGTCTCCAGAAAATCCGCCACCATCTCGATCGGGCTGGCTACGGGAGCCGCCGCGGATGCTGCCTTCACTTCCGGCGCCCGCGCGTCGCGGGCATAAGCGATCTGGCAGGCGTTGGGGAACACTTCGCGCAACCGTTTCATCGGTTCGATCAGGGGAACTTCGTCGGTCAGGATCGCCTTCACGAAATCAACCGAGGGCACGCCGGCGATTAGTTCCGCCAGTGTCCCGGTGAGCACCCGCACGCCACGGCGAGGCCGGAATGGCAAGGCCTCGAGCTGTGCCACGCCCTCGGCGTCGAGTTCGACCAACACCATCGACTTTCCGGCACCCGCTTCGTCGAACCCAAACGCCAGCGGCGCACCCGAGTAGCGGACATGATCCACCCCCACGGATTGTGGCCGATGCAAGTGTCCGAGCGCCACATACTGTGCGCCGTCGAAGGCGTCGACCGGCACAGTCTCGATCCCGCCAACGCGTGTCAGGGCCCGCTCCGCCTCGCTGACGGTTCCACCTGCGACGAAGGCATGGGCGACAACGACCCAGCGCGCGCCGTCGGGAACCTCGGCCCGCGTCGCCGCGATCTGGGCGCGCAGCACGTCCTCCGGCGACGAGAGCGCCTCGTCGCCGAAAGCTTCGCGGGCGGCGTATTCGTATGCAAAGGGTAGCGCCGAGAACGCCACCTTGCCGTGCGCGTCATCCAGAACCAGGGGCGGCTCGGTTGCCTCCGCGACGCCCCGAACCAGCACCCGGCCCGCTTCCGGGAATATCGACATCATCGCGATCCGGTCGCCGGAATCGTGGTTGCCGGCGATCATCACGATGGCAGCGCTTGTTTCATGCGCCACCCGTCCGAGGAAGTGGTTGAATTGCCGGACAGCGCTCGTTGGCGGTGCAGCCCGGTCGAAAACGTCTCCGGCGATCACCAGCACGTCGACTGCGTGGTCAAGGATTGCCGCAACGATCTGGTCAAGGATCTCGGCGTGATCGTCCTCAAGGCTCATGCCGAAGAACTGTCGCCCGAGGTGAAGGTCGGCGGTGTGAAGGATCCGCATGGCATGTCCGACTAATTATTACACGTATAATTATTAGATGGACATTCCGATTCGAGTCAAGCTACGCTTGTGCAATGAACCTCGATGACCTCAAGCACGCCCAGCGCGAGCGCCTCGACTTCCTTGACCGGTGCCTGACCTGGCGCGGTTCGGCCAACAGGCGCGACCTCATCGAACGGTTTGGAATATCGAATGCACAGGCCGCCATAGATTTCCGAACCTACATTGACCGCAGCCCGACTCCCCCAAGATACGACGCCGGCGAGAAGAGATACCTTGCCGCAAGAGACCACGTCGCGTTTTCCAGCTCGTCCCTTCAAGAAATCTTCGGCGTGATCGAGACCGACGCTGGCCGCAAGCCATCCGCTCTTCCCCAGCCGGAACGACAGATGGACCGCGAGATCATCGCTCGGATCTACCAAGCGATCCGCGACCGGTGCGCACTCAGCATACGCTACACCTCAATGCAGTCAGGGGCACGCGAAGAACAGTGGATTGCCCCTGTCCGGTTCACCAGCGACGGCGAGAGCATCCACTTGAGAGCCTGGAGTGAACGCCATACCGCCTATCGAGACTACCTTCCGATCCGTATCGACCCTGACAGCAGCTTTGCCGAACGCAAACTCGACGAGCCGTTGCCGTATGATGAAGACTGGAACACCTTGGCCCGGATCTGGCTTCGCCCGAAGCACACGTTGAGTGACGAACAGGCCGCCGTCGTGCGCCGCGAATACGGGTTCGAAGGCGCGCTGCTGCTGGTGGAAACACGTAAGGCGATGGAATTCTACTTCGATCGCCGTTGGCATATCGGCGAAGCAGGCAGCCGGCTCGAACGCGAGCGCACCGAGTATCTTCCGATCTGACTGCGCCACCGTAATTTGCTAAAGCGCTTCCCGCTCGAGGATCTGTTCGCACAGGGCCGGCAATGCAGTATGCGCCAGGCGGGATGAAAGGGCGTCAGCCCGCAGCAGCTCCTCGGTCAGAAAGCCATGATACTTTTCGAAGTGCAGATTTGGAGCGTCCGCAAACAGGTCGACCTCCCGACCGTCGGCGATTTCGGCCAGGCACACGCGGAGATCCGGAGAGGTATCGCCGCTGAAGACTTCCAGGAAACCGTCATGCATCTGCACGGTGAACCCGGAGCCCCTAAGAGCCAAGGCCAAAGTCGTCGTCTTGACCGTCCCGGACTTCGTGGCCAGCAGATATGCACGCTCTCCGAGGGTGACAAAATTCTGCCGTTCGAGGGAGAAGGCCCGAAAACCCTTGCCGGC
>JAGRMP010000199.1:0-901 GCA_020441225.1 Maritimibacter sp.
TGGCCTGGGGCGACGCGGTGATCGTCGCGCCCGAGAGCATCGAGTCCGTGGCGACCAACCCAGTCGGCACCGGGCCGTTCAAGTTCGCCGAATGGGTCCAGGGCGACCATGTCACCCTCACCCGCTACGACGGCTACTGGGGCGACGCGCCGGCGCTCGCCACGGCCACCTTCAAGTTCATCTCCGACCCCAACGCCGCCTTTGCCGCGATGATGGCGGGCGATGTCGATGCCTTCCCCAACTTCCCCGCGCCCGAAACGCTGGGCCAGTTCGAGGGCGACCCACGCTTCAGCGTGATCGTCGGCTCGACCGAGGGCGAGACCATCCTGGCGATGAACAACAAGCAGCCGCCGCTCGACGACATCCGCGTGCGCGAGGCGATTGCCCATGCGATCAACCGGCAGGACATCATCGACGGCGCGATGTTCGGCTACGGCACGCCGATCGGCACCCATTTCGCCCCGCATAATCCCGATTACGTCGATCTCACCGGGCTCTCGGACTACGACCCGGAGAAATCGAAAGCGCTGCTCGCCGAGGTCGGCGCGGTCGGGCCGCTGCGGCTGATGCTGCCGCCCCCGACCTACGCAAGGCGCGGCGGCGAGATCATCGCGGGCGCCCTTCGCGAGGTCGGGATCGAGACCGAGATCACCAATCTCGAATGGGCGCAGTGGCTCGAACAGGTGTTCAAGGGCAAGGATTTCGATCTGACCATCGTCAGCCATACCGAGCCCGCCGACATCAACATCTACGCAAGGCCGGAGTACTACTTCCAGTACGATAACCCGGACTTCCAGGCGGTGATCGCCGAGCTCGGGGTCACCTCGGACCCGGCGATGCGGACCGAGCTGAACCAGAAGGCGCAGACCATGATCGCCGAGGATTACGTCAACGCCTACCT
>JAGRMP010000199.1:999-2699 GCA_020441225.1 Maritimibacter sp.
CGAGTGACCCGGACCCGGGGAACGCCGCGCCGCTGACACCGGACGGACAAACCGAAACACAGAGGGCGCCGGGACACTCCGGCGCCCTTTCTTGTCCTCGGGAGAGAGGCTGCAACAAACGGCCCCGCGGTCACGACGGGCGCCCCCGCGCGCCGTCGGAACAGGCACATCGGGCCAAACGCGGCAAGCGGCGCGATGACCTGATCGGGACGGGAGTTGCGCTGGAAACGGATGAAAACGGGGGCCTCCCGCGATCCGGACGCCGGGGATGAAGCGGTGATGACGGCGCTGGTCGCCCGTCACGAGGCGGCGGGACACGAGCCGGTGCCGGAAACCGCGCGCGGCCTCCTGGGCTTCGTCCGCGAACGTAATGGCCAGACCGGGACGGTGCCGGTCTTGCACCAGCGCATCGCGGCACCTCTCCGGGCCGCGGGCGATGGCTTTGCCGAGGGCCAGGACGTCAAGGCCCGTCTCTGCGAGATGTTTCCGCATCGCCCGGTACCGACGCTGGCGACGGGGGGCCGGCCCGACCCGAACCTCGAGGCCGGGAACCGTGCCGCGAGGCGCGGGCGCGCGCCCGCGCCCTGCGCCGCCGCGCGGCGGCGCCTGCCCCCTCCCGAAATCCCCGCCACGGACCCAGCACCGGTCCCCGGGATGACCTATCTCAAGTCGCCTGCGTGCGGCGCGTGCTAGGCTGACCGCATGACCGTCCCGGCCTCCCTCCCGCATCGCGCCGACGTGCGCACCACGGCACTCGGCGCTTTTGCGATCTTTCTGCCGCTCTGTGCGGGCCTCCTTTGGTGGGCCGTGACCCATTCCATGGCCGGCCTCCCGGCCATCTGGGCCGTTGCGGCGGCGTTGATCGCGGCAGCGGGGCCGGCGGTGCTGCTCGCCGAGCTGCTCGCCAATGTCACCCGCCTGCCCGTCATCTTCCAGTTCCACTGGAGCCGGATCGTCCATGCCGCGCTCCTGGGCTTCGCCACGCCCGTCGCGGTGATCCACGGTTTTCCCACCCTCGCCGGTCCGACCGCGCTGATCGGGCTCATCGGCGGGCTCGGCGCCGGGATGGGTCTCACCGAAAGCGTCGCGGGCATTCTCGCCCTTCTCGTCGTCGTACCGCTGGCGGCGCTCGCCTGGTACCCGGTCGTCTGCCTGCTCGCCTCCGGCATCCCCGACCACCGCCTCCGCTTCGCGGTCTTTGCGCTCTTGTGGTGGTCGCTCTACGGTGCGCTGGCCCTGTTCGGGATCTGGCTGATCCCGATGGCGCTGGTGTGACCCCGCGGCGACCAGCGGCTGCCGCTGCATTCCGCTCTTCCCCCCGCCCCGCGCCCGGCCTAACCTCGCCTCGATGCTGCGTTTCGTCTTCACCCGTGCGCTGTCGCTCGCGCTGAGCCTCGCGGTCGCCTCGCTGGTGATCTTCGCGGTGGTCGAGATCGTGCCGGGCGACCCGGCGAGCTACATGCTGGGGCTGAACGCGACCCCCGAGGCCGTCGACTCTTTACGCGACCAGCTCGGGTTGAACGGCTCGCTCATCGCGCGGTATCTGGGCTGGGTCGGCGGCATGCTGACGGGGGATTTCGGTACGTCCTACACCTACAAGGTGCCGGTCGCCGATCTGGTTGCGCAGAGGCTCTGGGTCTCGCTGCCGCTCGCGCTCTTCGCCCTGACGCTGTCCACGCTCATCGCCTTCCCGGTCGGGC
>JAGRMP010000199.1:2887-3154 GCA_020441225.1 Maritimibacter sp.
CCATCGCCCTCGCCCTGCCCCAGGCCTCGATCCTCGCGCGCGTCATGCGTTCGGCGCTGATCGAGACGCTCGGGCAGGATTACATCCGCACCGCGCGCGCCAAGGGGCTGAGCCGCCGGCAGGCGACGACCCGGCATGCGCTCAGAAATGCGCTGATCCCGGTGCTCACCATCATCGGTCTGCAGTTTTCCTTCCTGCTCGCGGGCGCGATCATCATCGAGAACGTCTTCTACCTGCCCGGTCTCGGGCGGCTCATTTTCCAGGCGA
>JAGRMP010000200.1:0-1237 GCA_020441225.1 Maritimibacter sp.
AGAAGAAAACGGACGAGCTTTCCGACGTCGAGGCGGCGATCGAGGAGATCATGGGCGAACAGGGGACGGGCGGCGATAGCGTCGACATCGACCTGACCGAGGCGCCCGAGGCCGAGTTCGACGAGGTTGCGGCGCTCACCGCCGAACGCGACGAACTGCGCGACAAGTTCATGCGCGCGCTGGCCGATGCGGAGAATTCACGCAAGCGGTCGGAACGCGACCGGCGCGAGGCCGAGAATTACGGCGGCTCCAAGCTCGCGCGCGACATGCTGCCGGTCTACGACAACCTCAACCGCGCGCTCGAAGCGGTGCCGGAAGACATGCGCAACCAGGCCGGCGGGTTGATCGAGGGCGTTCAGCTCACCATGCGGGAACTGCTCAACATTTTCGAAAAACACGGGATCAAAAAGGTCGCGCCCGAAGTGGGCGACCGCTTCGATCCGCAGATGCACGAGGCGATGTTCGAAGCGCCGGTGCCGGGCACGAAAGCAGGCGACATCATCCAGGTGATGACCGAAGGGTTCATGCTGCACGACCGGCTGTTGCGTCCGGCGCAGGTGGGCGTGTCGTCGACGCCGGGCTGATCTCGGGGACAGGTTTTTCGAATTGCTGACGCAATCCGACCGGCTGGGGGCTCTGCCCCCAGACCCCCGGAGTATTTTTCCCAAGAAAAAGAGCTACGTCTCGGTGAGAGCCTTGAGCTCGTAAAGCAGGTCCAGCGCCTCGCGTGGGGTCAACTCGTCGGGATGCACGTCGGCAAGTCTTTCGGTGACTGGTGAAGGTCTGACCTTGGGCGCGGGCGCCGGGGCAGGGATCGCGGCGAAGAGCGGCAGGTCATCGACCAGCCCTTTCGCCCCACCGCTGCCGTCACGTTCGCCCTGTTCGAGCGTTTCGAGCACCACGCGGGCGCGTTCGACCACCGATGGCGGGAGCCCCGCGAGCTTCGCCACTTGCACGCCGTAGGAGCGGTCGGCCGCACCCTTGCGCACCTCGTGCAGAAAGATCACCTCGCCTTCCCATTCCTTGACCGCGATGGTCGCGTTGTCGACCCCGTCGAGCTGGCCTGCGAGCTGGGTGAGCTCGTGGTAATGGGTGGCGAAGAGCGCGCGGCAGCGGTTCACCTCGTGCAGGTGTTCGAGCGTCGCCCAGGCAATCGACAGCCCGTCCCAGGTGGCGGTGCCGCGGCCGATCTCGTCGAGAATCACCAGCGCATGTTCG
The DNA here is from genome assembly GCA_020441225.1 of Maritimibacter sp. Next base: position 1,219 of record JAGRMP010000200.1, read on the forward strand.
TCGGCCTGGTTGAGGATCG
>JAGRMP010000200.1:1249-4859 GCA_020441225.1 Maritimibacter sp.
CATCTCGACCATGAAGGTGGAGCGCCCGCGCGCGAGATCGTCCGACGCGCCGACACGGGAGAAAAGCTGGCTCACGAGCCCGATCCGCGCCGATTTCGCGGGCACGTAACTGCCCGCCTGCGCGAGCAGGGCAATGAGCGCGTTCTGCCGCAGAAATGTGGATTTACCGGCCATGTTCGGGCCGGTGAGCAGCCAGATATCCGCGCCGTCCGCCCCGTCGGCGAGCGCGCAATCGTTGGCGACGAACGAGGCGCCGCCCTGGGCGCGCAGCGCACGCTCGACCACCGGGTGGCGACCGCCCACGATCTCGAAGGCGCGGCTGTCTTCGATCTCGGGCCGGGACCAGTCTTCCGCGCCGGCAATCTCGGCAAGCGCAGCGGCCACGTCGATCCCGGCGAGCGCGCGGGCTGTGTCACCGAGCTGTGCCGCGTTGTCGAGGATTTCGCGTTTCAAGGCGGAATAGAGCCGCATTTCGATCTCAAGCGCCCGGTTCCCGGCGTTGAGGATCTTGGTCTCCATCTCGCTCAGATCGACGGTGGTGAAGCGCACCGCATTGGCCGTGGTCTGGCGGTGGATAAAGCGTTCGTTGAGCGGCGGCGACAGCATCTTGTCGGCATGGGTCGACGTGGTTTCGATGAAATAGCCGAGCACGTTGTTGTGCTTGATCTTCAGGCTCTGGATGCCCGCCGCTTTCGCGTACTCCGCCTGCATCCCGGCGATCACACCCCGGCCTTCGTCGCGCAGTTTGCGGGCCTCGTCGAGGTCGCCGTCGTAGCCCGCGGCGATGAAGCCGCCGTCGCGGGCCATGAGCGGCGGTTCGGCGACGAGCGCTGCGTCGAGCAAATCGAGGAGCGCGTCGTGGCCGGTGAGGCTTTGGCCAGCGCTGGCGAGGTCGGCGGGCATGTCGTCCCGGTCAAGCGCTGCGGCTATGGCGTCGGCCGCCTCCAGCCCGCCCCGGATCGCGGCCAGGTCGCGCGGGCCGCCGCGGTCGAGCGACAGCCGCGACAGGGCGCGGTCGATGTCCGGCGTCTTGCGCAACGCATCCCGCAGCGCCGCACGCAGGCCCGCCTGGTCGAGCAGGTAGGCGACCGTATCGAGCCGTCGGGTCACCGTGGCGCGGTCGCGCGACGGGCTCGAAATCCGGCGTTCGAGGAGCCGTCCGCCGCCCGCGGTCACCGTCCGGTCGATGGTGGCGAGCAGCGAGCCGTCGCGTCCGCCCGCGAGCGCGTGGGTCAACTCCAGGTTTCGGCGCGTGGCGGCGTCGATCTGCATCGACTGCGCCGCGCTTTCGCGCACCGGCGGGCGCAGGAGCGGCAGTTTGCCTTTCTGGGTAATCTCCAGATATTCGACAATCGCCCCCAGCGCCCCCAGTTCGGCCCGGGTAAAGGCGCCGAAAGCGTCGAGCGAGCCCACACCGTAGAGCTCCTGCAGCCGTTTCTCGGCCCCGGTGCTGTCGAAGGCGGCGCGGCCCAGCGGCGTGACCGCGGCGCCCATTTCCGTCACTAACCCTGCCCAATCCGCCTCTGTGCCGTCGCGCAGCACCACCTCGCGCGGGGCGAGGCGCGCGAGTTCGGGACCGAGGCGCGCGGGGACACAAGGCATCACCCGAAGCGCGCCGGTCGAGATATCGACCCAGGCCAGCGCCGCCTCGCCGCGCACATCGTGGAAGGCGGCGAGGAAATTGTGCCGCCGCGCGTCGAGCAGGCTGTCTTCGGTCAGCGTACCGGGGGTGACAAGGCGGACAACCCCGCGTTTCACCACCGATTTCGAGCCGCGTTTCTTGGCTTCGGCCGGGTCTTCCATCTGTTCGCAGACGGCGACGCGGAAGCCCTTGCGGATCAGCGTGAGCAGATAGCCTTCGGCGGCATGAACCGGCACGCCGCACATCGGGATGTCGTCGCCCAGGTGCTTGCCGCGCTTGGTCAGCGCGATGTCGAGCGCTGCCGCCGCCGCGACCGCGTCGTCGAAGAACAGCTCATAGAAATCGCCCATCCGGTAGAACAGGAGCGCATCGCGATGCGCCTCCTTGATCTCCAGATATTGCGCCATCATCGGCGTAACGGTCGTGGCAGTCACCCTGATCCCCCGGTGTTCGTCCGCGCCAACCTAATGGGTTTGGGCGCGGAGGGGAATCCGTCGGGCCTACTTTGCGTTTCCCCGCCGCGAGACCCAGTTCCAGCTGGTTTCGCACATGTTGTCGAGGTCGCGTGTCGCGTGGAACCCGAGGAGTTCGCCCGCCTTGGTCGGGTCGGCATAGGTGGTGGCGACATCGCCGGGCCGGCGCGGCGCGACCTGGTAGGCAAGCGGGTGACCGCAGGCCTTCTCATAGGCCTTGAGCATTTCCATCACCGAATACCCGGTGCCGGTGCCGAGGTTGACCGTATGGCTCTCGCCGGTCTCGATCAGCGCATCGACCGATTGCACATGGCCGCGCGCGAGGTCGACGACATGGATGTAATCGCGCACCCCGGTGCCATCGGGCGTATCGTAATCGTCGCCAAAGACCGAGAGCTTTTCGAGCTCGCCGGTCGCCACCTTGGCGATATAGGGCATCAGGTTGTTGGGCAGGCCATTGGGGTCTTCGCCGATCAGCCCGGTGTCATGCGCGCCGACCGGGTTGAAGTAGCGCAGCACGCCGACGGTCCAGCGGTCGTCGGCCGCGCCCACCTGTTCGAGGATCTGTTCGCAGGCGAGCTTGGTGAAGCCGTAGGGGTTGGTGTAGCTCAGCGGCGCGGTCTCGGGCACCGGCAGGATCTGCGGGTCGCCGTAGACGGTGGCCGAGGAGGAGAACACCAGCCGCCAGACGCCCGCGGCCTTCATCGCTTCGAGGAGGGTCATCAGCCCGCCGATATTGGTCTGGAAGTACTCAAGCGGTTTCTCGGCGCTTTCGCCCACCGCCTTGAGGGCCGCGAAATGGATCACCGCGGCGATCTCGTGTTCGGCAAAGATCCGGTCGAGCAGGGCACGGTCGCGCACGTCGCCGGTGTAGCAGCTCACCGGTCCGCCGGAGATCACTTCGAGCCGGTCCAGCACGTCGGGGCGGGAATTGGAGAAATTGTCGAGGATGACCACGCCGTAACCCGCGGCGGCCAGTTCGACATAGGTGTGCGATCCGATGTAGCCGGCGCCGCCGGTCAGAAGAATTTTGTGTGCCAAGAGCCACCTCCCGTGTTCGGGCGCAATCTAGCCCCGTCCCTTGTCGGATTCACCCCCCGAAAACGGAAACAGTCCGCGCGACCGAAAAGGACTATTGAGCTAAGGTGCTGAGAGGGTCTACCACCCCCGGTATCATCCTCGGATCTCCCTTTGACCGAAAGGCCCATAATGGCTCAGAAGATCACGCCCGAAGAGGCGCTCGCCTATCATCACGAACCGCGTCCGGGAAAATTCGAGATCACGCCCTCGAAGCCGATGACCACCCAGCGTGATCTGAGCCTTGCCTATTCGCCCGGCGTGGCCGTGCCCTGCGAAGCCATCGCCGCCACGCCCGAGACGGTCTATGATTATACCAACAAGGGCAACCTGGTCGCCGTCATCTCCAACGGCACCGCCGTGCTCGGTCTCGGCAACCTCGGGGCCGCCGCGTCGAAACCGGTGATGGAAGGCAAGG
>JAGRMP010000201.1:0-2683 GCA_020441225.1 Maritimibacter sp.
TGTTCCGCATTCCGGTCAGGTTCAACGCCGGGCGCAATGCGCTTCGCATCGACCGGTCCTGGCTCGAGACAGATTTCGAACCGGGCAAGGAATACATCTTCGGGATCTTCACCGGCCATGCCGACGCGCTGCTCGACGAGCTCCGCGCCAGCGACACGATCCGCGCGCGGGTCGAAACGGCGATCCTGCCCGAGCTGCACAAGGGCTCCCTGTCGATGGACCGGGTCGCCGAAGGGCTGGCAATGAGCCGCCAGACGCTTTACCGCCGCCTCAAGGACGAGGGCGTGACCTTTGCCGAGGTACACGACGACCTACGCCAGCGAATGGCGCGCGACTATCTCGACGCGCGCAAGGTCTCGGTGAACGAGACCGCCTATCTCCTCGGGTTTTCCGAGGCGTCGAGCTTCGTGCGCGCGTTCAAGCGCTGGACGGGCATGAGCCCGACGGCGTTTCGCGACGGCGCGGGGTAGGACCGGCCGCACAGGGCGCTTTGTTACCGGAGGTCATGCGATTGACACCGGGGGTCATGGCTGGGCCTCGGCAGTGGCCTTACATCCCGGCGCAGATAGAAACTGCCCAGATGTATGACCGATGAAACACACGCTTCTCCCCGCGCTTGCCGCATTTGCCCTGCTCTCCGCCTGTGACGACACCGGCGCCAACTACCGCCCGATCCTCGACGGCGCGCCCACCGCCGCCTATGAGCGCGACCTTGCCGCCTGCCAGCGGCTCGCCCGTGACCAGCGCCAGTTCGACCAGGAGGCCGTCGCTGCCGCGGTGCTCGGCGCCGGGGTCGGCGCGGTGCTCGGCAGCTTCTCCGACGAAGCCGATGCCGCCGGCGGCGCTATCGCCGGTGGTCTCGCGGGTGGCGCCTCAGTTGCCGTCGATAACAGCGATCGGCGCGAAAAGATCGTGGTCAAATGCCTGCGCGGCCGCGGCCACCGGGTCGTCGGCTGACCGCGCCGCGCCCTCTCAAATCCTTGAAAATGGAAATAAAAATGACCACGCTCCTCAAATACCGCCGTACCCGTTTCGCCGCCCTGCACGCGCTCCTGACCGGCTCTGCCTGGCCCGGGCGCGACGGGGTTCCGCCGGTGCTCCGGCGCGACGTCGGCCTGCCCGAAACGCTCGAAACCCGGCCACAGATCCACGGCGACCCGTTGCTCGGGCTTGCCCGTCCGCGCCACTGACCGCATCTTCACGCCAGGAGCCTGCCGATGTCCGACACAATCTTCGCCACCGTCTACGCCGCGCTCGCGGCCCTGCCCTTCGCCCTGCAATTGGCCGTCGCGGCGGGCGCTCCGCTCGGGCGGTTCACGGTCGGGGGCCGGTTCCCGGGGCGTCTGCCCGGGGCCTGGCGCGCGCTCGCGCTGGTGCAGGCGGCCCTGCTCGCCGCGATGGCCCTTGTGGTGCTCTCGACCGCGGGCGTCATTGGCATCGCGCTGCCAGGCTGGACGATCTGGCCGGTCCTCGGCCTCACGCTGCTAACGAACTTCGCCAACCTCGTGACCCCCTCGCGCCCCGAGCGCCTCGTCTGGGGGCCGGTGACGGTGGCGATGTCGCTCTGCCTGATCGGCCTGATCGCCCTGTAATCCAGGAAAGGATATCCGATGCAAACCGTTCTCATCGCCGGGGCGACCGGCTATCTCGGCCGCTATCTCTGCGCCGAATACGAACGCCGGGGCTGGTATGTGGTCGCCCTGGTGCGCGACGCGGGCCGGGCGGGCGACATGCCCGCCGACAGCCTGGTCGAGGCCGAAGCGACCCAGCCCGAGACCCTGCGAGGGATCATGGCGGGCGTCGACCTCGTCGTCTCCGCGCTCGGGATTACCCGGCAGGCCGACGGGCTCGGGTACTGGGACGTCGACTACCAGGCCAACCTGAACCTGCTGGAAGAGGCCGAGCGCGCCGGGGTCAAGCATTTCGCCTATGTCCACGTGCTCAACGCCGACAAGATGCGCGGCGTGCCGCTGGTGGACGCCAAGGCAGCCTTCGTCGACCGGCTGCAGGCCGCGCCGCTCGCTTCCACGGTGATCGCCCCCTCGGGCTATTTCTCCGACATGGGCGATTTCCTGTCGATGGCGCGGGGCGGACGGGTCTGGCTGTTTCAGCCGGGCACACACCGGATCAACCCGATCCATGGCGCCGATCTCGCCGCCGCGACGGCCGAGGCCATCGAGGCGGGGCAGGACTGGTTCGATGTCGGCGGCCCCGAGGTGTTCAGTCATGAACAGATCGCCCGGCTCGCCTTCGAGGCGCTCGACATACGCCCACGTATTGTCAAGCTGCCCGATGTGCTGCGCCGCATCACGCTCGCGGTCCTGCCGCGCGTCACGCCCCGCCGGGTCTCCGGCCCGGTGCGGTTTTTCCTCAGTGCAATGAGTATGGACATGGTGGGCGAGCCGCATGGCAGCCGCCGTCTCATCGACCATTTCGAAGCCGAGGCGCAGGGCGCCCGGACATAGACCCGCTAGATAGAAAAGGACCTCCCCATGACACTCGAAAAGACCGGCGGATTGGCCGCCCTCACCTGCGCCGCCACCTACCTCTTCGGCTTCGCGCTGCTCGTCACCCTTCTGGCACCGCAGGGCTTCGGCTCGAGCGAGATCGACGTCGGCGCCGTCGTCGCGTTCATCGAAGCCCGCCCCGGCATCCTCATCACCTGGAATACGGTGATCTACAT
>JAGRMP010000201.1:2698-8697 GCA_020441225.1 Maritimibacter sp.
TGGCCGTGCTCGTCGTCGCCCTCCATGCCCGGCTCATGGGCGCAACCCCCGGCTGGGCGGCCGTTGCCCGCGCCTTCGGCCTGATCTGGGCAACGCTCGTGCTTGGCGCCGGCATGCTCGCCAATGTCACGGTCGAGCGCGTGGGGCAGCTCGCCGGCACCGATCCCGCCGCCGCGGCGGATCTGTGGGAGGTCCTGCACGCGGTCGAGCTCGGCCTTGGCGGCGGCAACGAGATCGCGGGTGGGGCCTGGATCCTGACCGTGAGCCTCGCGGGGCTTCTCGGGCGCAGCCTGGGCCGTATCCCTGCCTGGATCGGGATCGTGACCGGGGCGAGCGGGCTCGCGACCATCCTGCCGCCGCTGGGCGATACCGCCGGCGCGGTCTTCGGATTGGGCGCGATCGTCTGGTTCATCGCGATGGGCGTCGTGCTGGTCCTGCGCGGGAAAGCGGCCCGTTCCTGAACAGCACGTAATCAATCCGGGCCGATCCGGTTTCGCATCGGCCCGGGATCTGTCATGCTGGAGGTCCGCAACAGGACATCCCCGCATGGACAAGCTCTCGGTCATGAACGCCTATTGCCGCATCGTCGAACGCGGCGCCTTCGCCCGCGCGGCGGAAGACCTCGGCGTCTCGCCCGCGCTCTTGTCGCGCGAGGTGAAGCTGCTCGAAGAAAGCCTCGGCACCACGCTTCTCACCCGCACCACACGGTCGATGTCGCTCACCGACGCGGGCCGGCTCTATTACGAAGAGGCGCGCGACATTCTCTCCGCCGTCGGCGGGGTCGAGGAGCGGATCCGCGCGCGGGCGGGGGCGGTGCGCGGGCATCTCAAGGTCAATGCCTCCGCCGCTTTCGGCCAGGCCGTGATCGCGCCCTTCCTGCCGGAATTTCTGGGCGCCTACCCTGACCTCAAGGTCACGCTCTCGCTCGAAGAACGGCTTGTGGACATGGTGGAAGGCGGGTTCGACGTTTCGATCCGCATTCGCCAGGCGATGCCGGACTCCACCCTGGTGGCGCGCAGGATCGGAACCATACGGCAACGTATCTTTGCGGCGCCCGCCTATCTGGAGCGCGCGGGCACGCCCTCCGTCCCGCGCGATATCGCGGGTCACAGCCTGGTCGGTTTCCTGCTCGGCGATCATCTCGCGACATGGGAGCTGACCGGCCCCGAGGGCGCCGAGACCCTGCAAATCGACCCGCAGGTCAAGGTGGGCAACAGCCTCGTCCTGCGCAATCTGCTGATCGCCGGGCAGGGGATCGGCACGCTGCCCAATTTCATTTCCGACCCGGCCGAGGCACGGGGCGATCTCGTGCGGGTTCTGCCCGGCTGGGAGCTGCCGTCGCGCGAGATCGCGGCCGTGACCGCGTCGCGCTTCGGCATGGAGGCCAAGGTGGTGGCCTTTCTCGACCGGTTGCGCGCCGCGCTCGGCACCTGACATTCTTCAACTGACGTAAAGAATGATTTGCGTCCGGCCCGGATTATCCCGGCGCCGTTCCGCGCCAATCTCCGTGCAGACACAGACAGCACAGGAGACCCACGATGCCCCGAATCCTCGTTCTATACTACTCGTCCTACGCCCATGTCCGCGCCCTTGCCGAAGCCGAAGCGGAGGGCGCGCGCAGCGTGCCCGGCGCGCAGGTCGACATAGCCCGCGTGCCCGAAACGGTGCCCGAGGCCGTACGCCGATCGGCAGGCTATGTCGCCGACGACACCCCCGTCGCCGCGCCCGCTGACCTCGCCGACTATGACGCGATCATCTTCGGCACGCCGACCCGGTTCGGGATGATGGCGGCGCAGATGAAGCAGTTCTTCGACATGGCCGGTGGGCTCTGGGCACAGAATGCGCTTGTCGGCAAGGTCGGCGCCGTCTTCGCCTCGACCGGCTCGCAGCATGGCGGCCACGAGGCGACACTGCTCACCACCCAGGTGCCGCTGCAGCATTTCGGCATGACCATCGTCGGCCTGCCCTACAGCTTTGCCGGACAGACCTCGCGCGACGGGATTATCGGCGGCGCGCCCTATGGGGCCGGCACCATCGCCGGGGCCGACGGGGCGCTGGCACCGACCGAGACCGACCTCGCCGGGGCGCGGTTCCAGGGCGCCCATGTGGCGCGGGTCGTCGCGGCGCTCGTTGCCGGCGCCGAAAAACGGGCGGCTGCGTGATGACCCGTCGCGCACGTTTCCGTCCGGTCCGGCGCTCCCGTTACGTACGCAGGCGTATGGAGATCCGGGACCTCAGCCCGCACCTCCTGCGCGACATCGGCCTCGACCCCTGGCCCCGGCAGCCGCCGGTCGGCCCGATCCCGCGCTGGTAAACCCATCCCCTCCGAAGGAGCCCCGCCATGACCCGTTCCCGCGATCTGTTGCTCACCGCACTTGCCCCCGCGATCTGGGGCAGTACCTATCTCGTCACCACCGAGGCACTGCCCCAGGGCATTCCGTTCACGCTCGCGGTGCTGCGCGCGCTGCCGGCGGGGCTATTGCTGATCGCCTTCACCCGCAGCCTGCCGCCGCGGGCCTGGCTCGGCCGGATCTTCCTGCTCGGCGCGTTCAACTTCACGATCTTCTGGTCGCTCCTGTTCGTCGCCGCCTATCGCCTGCCGGGCGGGGTGGCCGCCACGCTGGGGGCGATGCAGCCGCTCATCGTGCTCGGCCTCGCCCGTGTCGCGCTCGGGGCGCGGGTGCGTCCCGGCGCGGTGCTGGCCGCGGGGGCGGGGCTGATCGGCGTGGCGGCGCTGGTGCTCGGGCCGGGCGCGGCGCTCGATCCGGTCGGTGTTGCGGCCGGGCTCGGGGGCGCGGCGGCGATGGCGGCGGGCACCGTGTTCAGCCGCAAGTGGCAGCCGCCGGTGCCCGCGCTGACCTTCACCGGTTGGCAGCTCACGGCGGGCGGGCTTCTGCTCCTGCCCGTGGCGCTGATCTTCGAACCGGCGGTGCCGCCGCTCACACCCGCGAACATCGCCGGGTTCGCCTGGCTCGGCCTGGTCGGGGCGGCGCTGACCTATTGGCTGTGGTTCCGGGGCGTGGCGCGGATCGAGCCCGGCGCGGTCTCGATGCTCGGGCTGATGAGCCCGGTCACCGCGGTCATCCTCGGCTGGGCCTGGCTCGGTCAGTCGCTGACGGCGATGCAGGCGCTGGGTGCGGCGGTGGTACTGGGGGCGGTCTGGCTGGGCCAGGCGGCCGCGCGCGGCGAGGGCGGCCGGTGGCGGCGGGCGCGGCCTGCGGTCTCGGGGTGAGGATCGGCAACGGGGGCCGGCAGCGTCAGTCGTCGTGCACGTCCGCCGCCGCAGTCAGCGCCTTCGTTGCGAGCTGCATGAACAGCGCGCGTTCGGGGTCCGTGAGGCCGGCGAGGATCTCATCCTGCACCGCGTTTACCACCGGCAGGCTCGCGCAGTAGGCCTCGACGCCGGCATCCGTCGGCCAGACCTCGCGGGCGCGGCGGTCCTGGCGGCTCACGTTGCGCGTGACCAGGCCTTTTTGTTCGAGCCGGTCGATCACGCCGCCGATCGTCGCCCGGTCATAGGCGATCTTGTGGGCGATCCCGGCCTGGTCGATGCCGGGTGCCGAGGTGATCGCATCCATGGCCGCGAACTGCACCGGGGTGAGGTCGAATCCGGCGTCGTGGATTCGGCGGGTGAACACCTGGGTCGACAGCTGATGCAACCGCCGGATCATGTGCCCGGCCATCTTCTGTGCTTCCATAGTCGCCTCCCCGGTCAAGATAACCTCATTTTTACAGTAGGTTCTGGAAGATGATTTGTACACATATTTTTGTTGACCGGAAATAGTAAGTATAGCTATTATCTCCGGGACAGCGACAGGGAGGTTCTCATGCAATTCTATGTGGACGGTTTTCGGGGCGGTGATCCCGACATCAAGAACGCGGCGCCGAACCGGCGCGACCGGGCGCCCCATGCGCCTTTGCCGGAGAAGGTCGACGTGCTGATCGCGGGCACCGGCCCTGCCGGGCTCGCGCTGGCGGCGCAGCTCGCGCAGTTCCCCGAAATCGACACGATGATCGTCGAGCGGGACCCCAAGAACATCGCCAAGGGCAAGGCGGACGGGATCAACACCCGGACGATGGAGATGTTCCAGGCCTATGGCATCGCCGACAAGGTCAAACGCGAGAGCTACTGGGTGAACCAGACCAATTTCTGGATCCCCGACCCGGAAAACCCCGGCCAGATCAAGCGCTTCGGCCGGGTGCAGGACGTGGCGGACGACAGCTCCGAGATGCCGCATATCCTCATCAACCAGGCGCGGCTGCACCAGCTCTTCCTCGACGTGATGGCCAATTCGCCGTCGCGGCTCGCGCCGGATTACAACTGGTCGGTCAAGGATCTGACCGTCGATCCGGACGCCGAGGAGTATCCGGTGACCGTCACGCTCGAAGATACCGGGGTCGACTGGGGGCAGACCAGGACCGTGCGGGCCAATTACGTGGTCGGTTGCGACGGGGCGCGGTCGAATGTGCGCAAGGCGATCGGCGGCGAGCTGCATGGCGACGCGGCACACCAGGCCTGGGGGGTGATGGACATCCTCGCCAATACCGATTTTCCCGACGTCCGGCAGAAATGCCTGATCCAGTCGGCGACCGAGGGCAACGTGCTGATCCTGCCGCGCGAGGGCGGGTATCTGTTCCGGATGTATGTCGAGCTCGACAAGCTCAACCCCGACGAAAGGGTGGCCAACCGCAACCTCACGCAGGAGCACATGATCGCGGCTGCGAACAGGATCATGGCGCCCTACACGCTGGACGTGAAGGAAGTGGTCTGGTGGTCGATCTACGAGATCGGGCACCGGCTCACCGACCGGTTCGACGACGTGGCCGAGGGCGAGGACCGCAACCCGCGGGTCTTTACCGCCGGCGACGCCTGCCACACCCACAGCCCCAAGGCCGGGCAGGGGATGAACGTGTCGATGCAGGATGCGTTCAACCTCGGCTGGAAACTGGCCCATGTCTTCCAGGGCCGGGCCGATGCTTCGCTGCTCAAGACCTATTCCGCCGAGCGCTGGACCGAGGCCAAGCGGCTGGTCGACACCGACCACCAATGGGCGCGGATCATGTCGGAGCCGCCGAGCAAGGACGCGGGCGACGAGCCGCGGTTCGTGACCCATTTCAAGAAGAACCTCGAGTTTACCGGCGGTCTGGCCGTCAAGTATGACGAGGGCCCGCTGATCGGCGCGGCGACCCACCAGGCGCTGGCGACCGGCGAAGAGGTGGGGCGGCGGTTCCACTCGGCCCCGGTGGTGCGGGTCGGCGACGCCAAGCAGATGCAGCTTGGGGCTGTCGCGGAAGCCGACGGGCGCTGGCGGATCTACGCCTTCGCCGGCAAGGACCACGCGCCCCTCATGGCGCTGGCCGGTTGGCTGGAAAACGATCCCGCCTCGCCGGTGGTGAAATATACCAAGCCGGGCGAGGATATCGACGCGGTGATCGATGTGCGCGCGGTGTTCCAGGAGACCTTCGACCAGCTCGATTACGGCGCGATGCCCGGCTACCTCAAGCCCGAAAAGGGCAGGCTGGGCCTGCAGGACCACGAAAAGGTCTTCTGCACCGATCACAAGGGGCTGGGCGATATCTACGACATGCGCGGGATCGACCGGGACAAGGGCGCGATGATCGTGGTGCGCCCGGACCAGTACATCGCCCATGTGCTGCCGCTCGACGGGACGGCGGAGCTGGCGGCCTTCTTCGACAGGTTCCTCAAGCCCGCCAAGTGAGGCGCTCCGGGGTTTGAAACTGGCGCATCCCTCGCCCTGTGCGAGGGGTGTGCGAGCTCGCACAGGGGGCCAAGGTATTGGCGCCATTGACGTTAGCGCTAACAAGTATTTTGTGCGCGAGGCGGGTTTTCGAGGGGCGGGACGGCAAGGCGTGCCGGGGTGAACCCCGGCCTACGGGGCGGTCCGCCGGTTCGGGCGGGTCGGGCCTTTTGCCGGGGGAAAAGGCTTCCCTTCGCCCCGAGAATCCCCTATACGCGCGCATCCGCTCTTCGGACGTCC
>JAGRMP010000202.1 GCA_020441225.1 Maritimibacter sp.
AGGCCGGGTGCGAGGAGGGGTCGATCTCGAGCGACAGGGTGTCGCCTTCCTTGCCCCAGGTGGTCTTCATCTGCACCACGGTGCCGTCGGTCATCTTGACGTCGACGAGGTGGTACTCGGGATGGATATCCTTTTTCATCGCGCGTCTCCTTACTTGTCGGCCAGCGGCTTGTAGGTGGAATCTTCTGCGATCCGGGCCGACTTGCCGCGGCGCGAACGCAGGTAGTAGAGCTTGGCACGGCGCACACGGCCGCGGCGGACCACTTCGATCGATTCGATGTTGGTCGAGTAGAGCGGGAACACCCGTTCCACGCCTTCGCCGAACGAGATCTTGCGCACGGTGAACGAGCCTGCGATGCCCGAGCCGTTCTTGCGGCTGATGCAGACGCCTTCGTAGTTCTGCACCCGCGAGCGCGAGCCCTCGGTCACCTTGTAGCCGACGCGCACGGTGTCGCCGGCCTTGAAATCCGGGATCTTCTTGTCGAGCTGAGCGATCTGCTCGGCTTCGAGCTGTGCGATCAGGTCCATCTGATCATCTCCTAATCTGGCTTGCGGTTGTTCCCGCAAAGGTTTCTGCCGTCCAAGAGCTCCCAGGTTGTCATCGGGTCCGTCACCCATGCTTCAGGGGCGCCCGCGGGAGATAGGTCGTCGTTTCTGTGGTGCCGCCTGCCCGGTTCGCCGCACGGAAACACGTGCCCGATACAAAACGGGTCCGCGCGACTCGTTACGGTCGCCGGACGGGCGGGGTATAGGCGTCCGCGCCCTGCGGATCAAGGGGCTTGAGGGGCCTGGGCGGTTGACTCCCCCGGGGACCGCGAATAGATAGTTAGGCGAACGAACTAAAGGAGGCCCGCCATGCGCCTCGATGCACAGACCCTGGAAGACCTGCACCGGATCTGCCGCCGCGAATGGGCGCGCGCGGCCCGGGAGACCGGGGCGAGCCTGAGCGAGTTCGACTACCTGCGGGCGGTGCACGACCAGGAGGAATTGCAGCGCTACGAGGACCGGCACGGGCAGCACCTGCAGGACATCGTGGCGGCGCTGGACGTCACCAAGGCCTCGGCCAGCGCGATGATCGCCAAGCTGGAAGCGCGCGGGCTTGTCGAGCGGTTCCAGTGCAAGGGCGACGCGCGGGCGCAGCACATCATCCTGACCGCGGCGGGTCGGGCGCGGTTGCAGGACGGGCGGGCCGTCTACGACCGCGCGGCGGCGGCGCTGCAGGACCCATCGCAGAACACGCCACGGCACACCGACCGGAGGAATTTTTCGGCATGACCTACCACAACCTGATCCTCGGCATCTCGATCTATCTCCTGCTGTGGGAGCATCTCCCGCATTGGGGAAGCTGGTTCAAACGGCTCATCGCCGCCTTGCCCGGACCGCTGCAGACGCTCTACGAGCAATGGCGCTGCCCCTATTGCGTCGGCTTCTGGATCGGGCTTGCGCTGCACGCCGTGACGGGAAACTGGTTGTTCCCCGCCTTTGGGCAGATGTCCGCCGACTGGGGGCTCGTCGGTGCGGTGCTGGGCTGGGTCTTCGACGGGCTCGCCTTCGCGGTGCTCAACAAGACCGGCGTGATCGCGATCAACGCGCTCAGCTATCCGGCGCTCCTTGGAATGGCAAAGAAACAAGAGATGTACGGCGATCCCTGAGGCGTGCCCGCCGCGCCGCAGGCCGCACTCCGGGCGCTCGTTCGCAACGCCCGGACCGGGCGGACAAGCGGTCGCCCGCCGGTCGCATGACGTCGCGTAGCGGGCATCGAACGCCCCCCTTGTTTGGGGTAAAATGGCCCCAATATGTGAGTCTCAAGGAGGCGTGACTATGAAAACTCTTATGACAACCACCCTTGCGGCCGTTCTCGCAACCGGTGCGACGGCGGCCCTTGCCGGCAATGTGGTGCCGGCACCGGCCGATCCCTATGTTGCCGCCCCGGCACCGGCCCCCGTGGCCGTGAACGACTGGACCGGGGTGTACTTCGGTGCCCTCGGCGGCTGGTCGACGGGCGACCGTCCGGCCGTTCCCGACGATTTCGACGGGCTGCTCTATGGCGCTTTCGGCGGCTACAATTACCAGTTCGGCAACAACCTGGTGCTCGGCGCGGAAGTCGCCGGCACGATGGGCGAACAGGAATGGGGCCTCGGCGGCACCCGCGACGCGACCTATATCGACCTCAAGGCCAAGGCCGGCTACGCGATGGATCGCGCGCTGGTCTACGTGTCGGGTGGCTACACCTTTGCGAGCTACACCGGCGGTGAAGAGGGCGCGGGCTTCAACGTCGGCGCCGGGCTCGACTATCTCGTCACCGACAATATCTTCGTCGGTGCGGAGTACATCTACCGCGACATCGAGGACACGGTCGCCGATCCCGCGGCGTGGGATGAGCAACTCGGCACCATCCAGGCGCGGGTCGGTATCACCTTCTGATCCGCAGATCACGCGCATCGAGAGCGGCCCGCCCTATCGCGGGCCGTTTTTCGTTTGCGGGACGAGAGCGGCGCGGGCGTGGACCGGCCCGGCGCGACCCCGAGGACGTGCCGGGAGCCGACCGGGCATGCCCCCCGGGGCCCCGAGTGCGCGGGGGCTTGCGGCAGGTCTCCGTCCCTGACCCGACGTCGCGGTTTTTCACCACCCGGGCCGACGCCGTCTGACCCGGCGGCGCGGCTCAGCCCTGATTGGCCCCGCGCAGCGCGCGCACGGCTTCCCGCACGGCGCGCCATTGTTCCACTTCGTCGGGTTTGCCGTCGGCTTCGGCGGCGGTCATTTTCTGTGCCGCCTCGGCTTCAGCCCTGTCGCCGTGGGCTTCATAGAGCGCGCGGGCGTATCCCGCGACCTTTTCACCAAGCATTTTGCCCTCCCATCGGTCTCCCGGAGGGTCTGCCTCCGGGTTCGTCGGCAGTGGAGGGAGTCTGCGCCCGCCGTCGCATGAAGGCAATGCGCTGGGTCAAGCGGGGCGGAAAACCCGGATCTTTCAACCGTTTCCAGAATGGGCACAGACCTTTCTCAAAGGCTTGAATGTTGTTTTTGTGCAACTTGGGTCCGGCCGAATAGCGGGCGATTCACATGGATTTGCCCGTTTTCACTGAAAATGTGGTAATCGAAAATGAGAGCAGTAACCTTTAGGAGGAAAAAATGAAAAATACGCTCCTAGCCGCCGTCATCGTCGGTCTGACCGGCAGTGCAGCTATCGCCGGTTCGCCGGAGCCCTACATCGAGTACGTTCCGATGGAACCGCCGAAGATGGACGCCGACTGGGACGGCTTCTATGGCGGGGTCCTCGGGGGGCTCCAGAGCGGTGAAGTCACCCCCGGCCCGTTCCAATTCGACGCCGTCACCTACGGCGCCTTTGCCGGCTACAACTACCAGTCCGGCAGCATGGTGGTCGGCGGTGAAGTCGCGGCCCAGATCGGCACGCTGGACTTCGACCCGCCGTCCTATGACATCGACATGCTGGTCGATGCCAAGATCCGCCTTGGCTACGCCATGGGGGACGCGCTTCTGTTCGCCTCGGGCGGTTACTCGACCATCGGCATCACCACGCCCGCGACCGTTGCGGCCCGTGGCTGGAACGTCGGCGCCGGTCTTGACTACGCGATCACCGACAAGTTTTTCGTCGGTGGCGAGTACGTGTACCGCAACATGCCGGACACCATTCCCAACACGTTCGACATGACCTCGCACTCGGGTCAGCTCCGCGCCGGTATCAAGTTCTGATCCCGACGCCATAAAGAATTCGACGGGCGGTCCTGCAGGCGG
>JAGRMP010000203.1:0-1037 GCA_020441225.1 Maritimibacter sp.
TTCACGAAGTTCTTCGCGCCCCGCTACGCCGCGCTCTACAAGTGAGACCGGAGGCAGGCGGTCGGACCGGGTGTCGGACCGGTCTCGCCCCGACAGCCCGGCGAAGCGCCGTGAGCCGCCGGCGGGGGGATGCGCCGTGCGATGTGCCGTCAAGGCGGCGTCCACCGCCCGCGGCGGGTCACTCGGCGGCGTCCGCCGCGGCCTGCTCCGCCTCGATTTCGGCGGCGCGTTTCTCGACCAGCTCGACGATGTGGTCGATCATGCCCTCGTTGGACTGTTTGTGGTCCTGCTTGCCGGCCATGTAGATCATCCCCGAGCCCGCGCCGCCGCCGGTGAAGCCGACATCGGTCATCAGCGCCTCGCCCGGGCCGTTGACCACGCAGCCGATGATCGAGAGCGACAGCGAGGTGTGGATATGGGCGAGCCGCTTTTCGAGCTCGGCCACCGTCTCGATCACGTTGAAGCCCTGGCGCGCGCAGGAGGGGCAGGAGATGATGTTGACGCCGCGATGGCGCAGCCCGAGCGACTTCAGGATCTCGTAGCCGACCTTGACCTCTTCCACCGGGTCCGCGCTCAGCGATACCCGCAGCGTGTCGCCGATCCCGGCCCAGAGCAGGTTGCCCAGCCCGATGGCCGACTTGATCGTGCCGGAGACGAAACCGCCCGCCTCGGTGATGCCGAGATGCAGGGGTGCGTCGGTCGCCTCGGCCAGCGCGTGATAGGCCGCGGCCGACAGAAAGACGTCGGAGGCTTTCACCGAGATCTTGTACTCGCGGAAATCGTTGTCCTCGAGGATGCGGATATGGTCGAGACCGCTTTCGACCATCGCCTCGGGACAGGGTTCGCCATATTTTTCAAGCAGATGCTTTTCGAGCGAGCCGGCGTTCACGCCGATCCGGATCGAGCAGCCGTGGTCCTTGGCGGCCTTGATGACCTCCTTGACCCGGTCTTCCGAGCCGATGTTGCCGGGGTTGATCCTGAGGCAGGCGGCGCCCGCCTCGGCGGCCTCGATCGCGCGCTTGTAGTGGAAATGGATG
>JAGRMP010000203.1:1062-3788 GCA_020441225.1 Maritimibacter sp.
GGCACCGGGCTTTCGCGGGTGATCTCCCTGAGCGCCCTGGTCGCGGCCTGGTCGGGGGTCGAGATCCGGACGATATCGGCCCCCGCCTCCGCCGCCGCCATCACCTGGGCGAGCGTGGCTTTCACGTCGGAACTGTCGGTGTTGGTCATGGTCTGGACGGCAATGGGCGCGTCGCCGCCCACGGGCACGTTGCCCACCATGATCTGGCGGGATTTGCGGCGCTCGATGTCGCGCCAGGGTCGGATCGGGTTGTGGGTCATGTCGAACCTCGCTTTCGCTTGCGGCTTGGATAGCGCGGGGGACGGCGCGCCACAAGGCACAGGCGTGTGACGGCGCGGGCGGCGGCCGGGGCGGGGCGGGGCGGGAAGCCGCTCCGAAGCGGCTTGCAACGCGGTTTCGAAACCGCGTTCACGGCGTTTGCAAACGCCGTCCCCCGGAACCCGACCCGGTCGCCCTGCGTTGGACTGTTGCCCGGACGCGGACAGTCACCCGCCGCCGGGTCATTGTCTGCAACCGAAGGACCAATGCGATGAAACTCTCCGCCCCGACCCAGCCCGTCTTCATCATCTCGCTCGTACTGGCGGTGATTGGCGTCTTGCCGCTCCTGGGCGTGGCGATCCCGATCGGCATCAGCGCCGTCTGGGCGCTCGCGCTGGCCTATGTGGTGCTGTTTCTGGGCGTGATCCTGAAGAACTTCTGATCCGGCCCTCGCACCCACGCGCGCCCTGCCCTGTCCGGACAGCCCCGCCCGGGCCTACTGCAGATCGGCCTCGGCGACGGCGACGAAATCGGCGAGCGCCGCGTCGGCCTCGGGGTCGGCCATGGCGAAGACCTCGGTCAGCGCATCGGGGGCAAGGACCACGTTCTTGACCACCGAGGCCCCCTCGCCCGCCGGCCCGTAGGCGGTGCCGTTGACGGCGAAATAGACCGAGCCGGAATTGCCCGAATGCAGCGTCGGCGCGGCTTCGAGCTTGGGCAGGACATAGCGCTCGCCGGCGTCGAGGATCTTTTCGAGGATCACCGAGCCGTCGGCGGCGCGCACCCGCACCCAGGACGGCCGCACGGCAAAGATCGCGACATCCGGCGCGTCCGGCCCGTAGACCTGCACCCCGCCTTCGGGCACGACCCGCGGCATCGCTTCGCCCACCGCCTCGGCCACCGCGAGATCGACCGCGCTGTCGAGCGGGGTCTCGGGCGCCACCGCGCCGGGCCGCGCCTCGGCGAGCACGCCCACTTCCGCCGGGTCGAGGGTGGAAATCGGGCCGTCGCGGGCGATCAGCACCGGCACGTCCAGGGTCTGCGGCCGGTAGAGCCGGTCGAGCGCCTCGGTAGTCGGCGGGGTCATCGTCTCGGTCCCGGCGAGAGCCGTGCCCGTCTCGGCACCGACGTCGGGCACGCCGAGGCCGGGCAGGTCCTCAAGCACGCCGATGCTTTGTTCCACCGGCGCGAAATCCACCTTCTGGATCTCGCGCAGCACGCCGTAGCCGCCGAACCCGAGCACGCCGATGAGCGCCACCAGCACGGCGACCGAGCCGACGGCGCCGGGTTCGATCCCCTCGAAGATCGAGGTCGGCTGCGGCACGAACGCGGCGTTGGCGAAGGGGTCGCCATCGCGGGTCCGGCTGCTTTCGCGATTGGATTTCTCGGCCTTGACCCGCTGCGCCGGGGCGAGCCCGTGGGTCGGCTGGAACCCGCTTTCACGGCAGAAGGCGGCAAAGGCCCATTCCGGATCCATATCGAGATAGCGCGCGTAGGAGCGGACGTAGCCGGCGATGAAGCTCGGGGTATCGAAGGCCCGCATGTCGCAGTTTTCGATCGCGGCGATATAGGCGGCCTTGATGCGCAATTCGTTCTGGACGTCGAGCAGGGATTTGCCGAGCGTGGCGCGTTCACCGCGCATGATGTCGCCAAGCCGGAGATCGAACGAATCGAACCCCGTCGGCTCCACGGCGTCTTCGGTGATCCTGGGCGTGACCCAACGCCTGATCATCAAACATCCCTTAACTGACAGGCGGTGCAGCCGCCCCCGTCCCCAGTTCACCGACGATTCGTCGTGTTGCCGGTGTCATTGCCGTATTTGTAGCACAGCGCAAGTGGCTGTGCACAACGGTGCAACGGGTCAGGCGGAAAGTTCGGCGCGATTCAGCGCACATTGCGACCACAGGTCGTCGAGCGCGTGAACCAGCGCGTCCATCTCGCCCGGCCCATGCACCGGCGACGGGGTGAAGCGCAGACGCTCCGTGCCGCGCGGTACGGTCGGGTAGTTGATCGGCTGGACGTAGATGCCGAACCCGTCGAGCAGCATGTCGCTGAGTGCCTTGGTGTGGACCGGATCGCCGACGATGACGGGCACGATATGGCTGCCGTGGTCGATGATCGGGAGCCCCATGCCCTTCAGGCGGAGTTTGAGGGCCTTGGCCTGTTCCTGGTGCTTCTGGCGCAACTCGACGCCGCCCTCGCCCTTGAGAAAGGCGATCGACGCCCGCGCGCCCGCGGCCAGCACCGGCGACATCGAGGTCGAGAAGATGAAGCCCGGCGCATAGGAGCGGATCGCGTCGACCATCTTGGCCGAGGCGGCGATGTAGCCGCCCTGCACGCCGAAGGCCTTGGCGAGCGTCGCGTTGATGATGTCGAGCCGGCCCATCAGCCCCTCGCGCTCGGCCACGCCCGCGCCGCGGGGGCCGTACATGCCGACGGCGTGAACCTCGTCGATATAGGTGAGCGCG
>JAGRMP010000204.1 GCA_020441225.1 Maritimibacter sp.
CCGAGATCGAGACCATCTTGTCGTAACGGTTCTTGCGCCGCTCGACCGTGACCCGGTAGCGCTTGACCTCGAAAAACTCCGGCATCCGGCCGAGAATACGCCGCGCCAGCAGTTCGAAACTGGCCTGCGCGCTGTCATAGGAATAGCCCTGATCCTCGCGCAGCTTGATCTCGTCGAGGATCTCGCCAAGCCGCGGATCGCCCGGCTCGACCTCGATCCCGGCTTCGGCGAGCCGCTTGCGCAGGTTCGACTGCCCGGCCTGGTTCGACATCGGCACAAGCCGCGCGTTGCCGACCCGCTCGGGCTCGATATGCTCGTAGGTGGTCGGGTCCTTGAGGATCGCCGAGGCGTGCAGCCCCGCCTTGTGGGTGAAGGCGCTGGCGCCGACGTAAGGCGCGGAGCGCAGCGGCACGCGGTTGAGGATGTCGTCGAGCTGGCGCGAGACCATGGTAAGGGTCGCGAGCTTTTCCTCCGTCACGCCGATCTCGAACCGGCTGCGATAGGGCTCCTTGAGCAGCAGCGTCGGGATCAGCGAAACGAGGTTGGCATTGCCGCAGCGCTCGCCGAGGCCATTGAGGGTGCCCTGCACCTGGCGCGCGCCCGCCTCGATGCCCGCGAGCGAGCCCGCCACCGCGCAGCCGGTGTCGTCATGGCAATGGATACCGAGCTTGTCGCCGGGGATCCCCGCCTCGATCACCGCGCGGGTGATGTCGTGGATCTCGGCCGGCAGCGTGCCGCCGTTGGTGTCGCAAAGCACCACCCAGCGCGCGCCCGCCTCGTGGGCCGCCAGCACCGCGTCGAGCGCATAGGGGGCGTTGGCCTTGTAGCCGTCGAAGAAATGCTCGGCATCGAACAGCGCCTCGCGCCCGCTCGCCACGATGTGGGCGACGGAAGCGCGGATGTTTTCGAGGTTTTCCTCGAGCGTGATCCCGAGCGCGGTGGTGACGTGGAAATCATGGGTCTTGCCGACGAGGCACACGCCCGGCGTATTCGCGTTCATCACCTGCGCGAGCACATCGTCATTCGCCGCCGAGCGCCCCGCCCGCTTGGTCATGCCGAAGGCGGTGAAGGTCGCTTTGGTCTCGGGCCGCGCCTCGAAGAAATCGCTGTCGGTCGGGTTCGCGCCGGGCCAGCCGCCCTCGATGTAATCCACGCCCAGCCCGTCGAGCGCCTCGGCGATGGCGGTCTTCTCGCCGACCGAGAACTGCACGCCCTGGGTCTGCTGCCCGTCGCGCAGCGTGGTGTCGTAGATGTAGAGCCGTTCAGCCATCCGTCCGCCCTTTCGTCCCGGCAGATGCGCAACCGCGCTCTGCCCCTTTTTCTTGGGTAAAATACTCCGGGGGTTTGGGGGCAGCGCCCCCAACCAGGCCAGCCCGCATCACAGCCCCTCCAGCTTGGCCGGGTCGAACCCGGGCCCCGGCACCAGTTCGACGCCGTCCTTCGACATCCGCACCTCGACCCCCGCCGCGACGAGCGCCGATTTCATCGCATCGACGGCGGTGAAGTCCTTGGCAATCATCGCTTTCTCGCGCAAAGTTGAGAGTTTTGAGGACAGTCCGGAGAGGTCGACGGTCAGGTCCCAACCGCCGAGCTCGGGCGTCAACAATCCAAGCATCTGCGCCGAGGCCAGCATCACGCCCTTCTCGTAGAAGCAATCTTTTTGCGGGTTCGCGGCGATCGCCTTGGCCAGCGCATGCAGCCGCGCCACCGCGCCCGCGGTGTTGAGGTCATCGGCCAGCGCGGCCACCACCTCTTCGTCGGGTCCGGTCGGTTCGGCATCCGCCAGCAACCGGCGCCAGCCGCGCAACGTCGCCTCCGCCTCTTCGCGCTTCTTCTCGGTCCAGTCCATCGGCTTGCGGTAATGCGTGCCCATGAAGACGAAGCGGATCACCTCGCCCGGCACGCCCTGCTCAAGGAGATCATGCACGGTGAAAAAGTTGCCCAGGCTCTTGGACATCTTCCGCCCCTCGACCTGCAGCATCTCGTTGTGCAGCCAATAGCGCGCGAAGCCCGCGCCCGGATGGGCGCAGACCGATTGCGCGATCTCGTTTTCGTGGTGCGGGAAGGTCAGATCGTTGCCGCCGCCGTGAATGTCGAAGGTGTCCCCGAGGATCTCGTAGGACATCGCCGAGCATTCGATGTGCCAGCCGGGCCGCCCGCGCCCCCAGGGGCTGTCCCAGCCGGGCTCGCCCTCACCCGCCGGCTTCCACAGCACGAAATCCATAGGGTTGCGCTTGTAGGGCGCCACTTCCACCCGGGCGCCGGCGATCATGTCGTCCACCGAGCGGCCCGAGAGCGCGCCATAGCCCTCGTAGCTCTCCACGGCGAAGAGCACATGCCCCTCGGCCGCGTAGGCGTGGCCCCGGTCGATCAGCTCCGAAATCATCGCCACCATGTCGCCGATATGCTGGGTCGCGCGCGGCATCTCGTCGGGGTCCAGCGCGCCCAAGCTGCGCATGTCGTCAAGATACCACCCCGTGGTCGAGGCGGTGATCTCGTCGATCGGCACACCGCTTTCCTCCGCACGGGCGATGATCTTGTCGTCCACATCGGTGAAATTGCGCACATAGGTCACGTGCTCGGCCCCGTAGACATGGCGCAGGAGCCGGTAGAGCACGTCGAAGACCACGACGGGCCGCGCGTTGCCGAGATGCGCCCGGTCATAGACCGTCG
>JAGRMP010000205.1:0-2487 GCA_020441225.1 Maritimibacter sp.
GATGGATATACAACGGGCGAGCCTTCCGGATGCGTCGCCCAACGGCGGATTTGTCGCTGTAGGATTGCGCGACGGAAAGCCGGAATGCGGCGGGCTGACTACGGCCTCCTTCGGCACCCGCGCACCCGGACGAATTGCGGGGAGCGGTCAGGGCATTTTTGCCCGCTGGCACTGGGACGGCACCGTCCTGAGCGCCGAAGTGGATCCGTTCGGATTTTACAGCCTGTTCTACAGCGTCGAAGGCGACCAGGTGCGGGTTTCGCCCAGCCTGTTCCGGCTCGCGGCGCTCGGATGCGAACTGAAGCCCGACAGGCGCGCGCTCCTGGTGTTTCACCGGCTCGGCATCTTCATCAACGACGACACACCGTTCGAAGGCATCAAGGTCCTGCCGCCCGGCGGCAAGCTGACCTGGCGGGCCGGCAAGGTCACGGTCGAAGCGCATGAGCCGCGGATCAAGCCGCTCGACATCAGCCGGTCCGAAGCGGTCGACGGGTTCGTGGATCTGTTCCGCCAGAGCATTGCGCGTACGCTCCAGGCCTGGGACGGCCCGATCGTGCTGCCGCTCAGCGGCGGGCGCGATTCCCGGCACATCCTGCTGGAACTGGCTCGCCAGGGGCGCAAACCCGAGGCCTGCATCACCTTCCAGCACGGCGGCGACGCCTGGAACGGCGAAGCCAAGGCCGCGCGCGCAATCTGCGAGGCGGTGGGCGTGCGCCACGATCTGCTCGGCTATGCCCGCTCGCGCCCGTTCGACAACATCCGTGCCATCGCGCTCACCGAGCTGTGCGCCGACGAACACGCGCAGATGATGCCGTTGCACGATTACCTGCTCGATCACCCGGCGGCGAGCTATGACGGGATTGCGGGCGATGTGCTGACCGAGGGGGCCGACGATCCCGAACGGTTTCACAACATGTTCCTGTCGGGCGATCATGCCGGGATCGCGCGGATGATGATGGACGGCCACGGCTCGATCATCTCCTCGTCGAGAGATCCCCGCGGCGCCAGCGCGCTCTATTCGCCGTCGCGCGATGCGCACGAGGAAGCGGTCGACTATGTCGCCAGGTCGATGGCGAAATATGCCGATTATCCCGATCCCAATCAGGTGTTCTGGCTGCTCACCCGCACCCGGCGCGAGATCAGCTTCGTCAGCCGCGGTATCCTGTCGCCGGCCGGCGCGGTTTTCGCGCCCTATCTCGACGAGGACCTGGTCAATTTCGGCCTGTCGCTGCCCTTCGATCTCAAACTCGGCACGCCGCATTTCCACGACGAGATGATGGCCCGGGCCTATCCCGAATATGCCCATGTGCCGTTCGAGAAGGACTTTGCGGCGGACCCGCCGAAATCCTCGCCGATGCAGCACAAACTGCAGAGCATGTTCGACCTGGCCAGGGTCGCCCGGTTCCTGTCGCCGGCAAATCCGGTCAAGGATTTCAAGGCGTTGCTGGGCAAGGGCCGGCCGCTCATCTCGGCGCCGAACGCAATCTACCACGTCCACGACCACCTGGTCGAAACCCTCACGCCGAAGCGCGCGCAGGACTTCATGCGCTTTGCGGCCGAACTCCGGGACGGCCGGTCGCGGCAGATCGTCAGCAACAGCTACATCCCGCCCGGCGGCATGCCGCCCGTCCCCGATCAGACGGGGGCCTGACGGATGTTCGCGCGCGTTTCCCACAAGCTCAACAAGATCCGCCGGGACCGGGACCGGGCCCGCCGCTACGGCGCCGCCTTCGACCAGGGCGCGCGGGAACGGCTGCTGCTGGTGACGCTCCCCGAGCGGATCCCCGGCAGCCAGGTGTTTCCGTTCCACTTCTACCGCGAGGCGCTGCGCAGCGCGCACGGGGCGGATATCAGCGAGGTCAACCTGGACGCGTTCCTCGACGGCTCCAAGGTCGTGACCGGCGCCACGGTCGTCGCCTTCCAGACCGAATACGATCTCGACGAAGCGCTGCGCGACCGGATCCTCGCCCGCATCCGCGAAACCTCGCCGGGCGCGCGGGTGGTCTATCTCGACTGGTTCGCGCCGACCGATCTGCGCTATGCCGAACTGCTCGGGCCGCATGTCGATCTCTACGTGAAGAAACATGTGCTGCGCGACCGGTCGCAATACGGGGCCGAGACCTTCGGCGACACCAACCTGATGGATTACTACGGCCGCAAGCACGGGCTCGACCATGCGCCGGTGCGCTTCGCCGTCCCGGACGGGTTTCTCGACAAGCTGATGGTCGGACCGTCCTTCGCCACCGCCGATTTCATCCTGCCCACGCTCGACCGCGCAACACTGCCCGGCGGCGACCGGCCGATCGATCTGCACGCCCGGATCGCCGTCGGCGGCACGCCCTGGTACCAGGCGATGCGCGCCGAGTGCCACGACGCGGCGGAAGCGCTCACGGGGCTCAACGTGGTGACCGGCACCGGCATCCGGCACGACCAGTTCCTCGCCGAACTGCGCAGCTCCAAAATCTGTTTCTCGGCCTTCGGCTATGG
>JAGRMP010000205.1:2496-10910 GCA_020441225.1 Maritimibacter sp.
GCGAGGTCTGCTGGCGCGATTACGAGGCGATCCAGAACGGCGCGGTGCTGCTCAAGCAGGACATGTCCCATGTCGAGACCCTGCCGGATGTCTTCGTCGCCGACGAGACCTATGTGCCGGTGCGCTGGGATCTCGCCGATTTCGAGGACAAGGTGCGCGGTCTTCTGGCCGATCCCGACCGATGCGCCCAGATCGCGCAGAACGCCCATGACGTGCTGACCCGCTGGGCCCGCGACCGCGCCTTCGTCGACCAGGTCGCGCCGATTTTCGGGGTCACGCAGACCGCCCGCTGACCCGGATCCCGCTGACCCTGCCCGCCGCGTCGCGCGCGCAGCGATTTCCGGTTTCGCCTCAGCATGTTGGACGCGGCAGACCGCCGGTCAGAGCTCGCCGCGCTCGGCGGCATCGAGCGTCGCGGCGATTTCGCCGAACAACGCCTGGGCCTCCAGCGCCTCCGCCTCCGGAACGATCCCCTGGACGAAGCCGAGATGGATGGTCACGTAATCGCCCACCGCCGGCGGAGCGTCGCCCATCAGCATGAGATCCGCCCAACGTTCGGCCCCCAGCCCGGTGCAGCGGGCACGGTGTCCTTCGATCTCCTCGACACGCATCGGGACGGCCAGGCACATGTTCGGGCTCCTCTTCCGCCGGTCTGGGGCAGCGCAGGCACGCGCGCGCCTCCACCCTGCCCCGACACGGGCCGATTCTCCATGCGTCAGATCAAGGTCGCCGGACCGCAGCCGGCCTAGTCTGGCACCAAACCTTCCTCCAGACCGGAGACCCAGAATGCATGAAATGGCCCTCGCCGAAAGCGTGGTCCAGATCGTCGAGGCCCAGGCCCGAGCGGCGGGCTCGGACCGGGTGCTCTCGGTCCGGCTGGAAATCGGCATGCTGTCGCATGTGGAGCCCGACGCGCTCTCGTTCTGCTTCGACGCGGTGACCGCGGGCGGGATCGCCGCCGGCGCCCGGCTCGACATCGACCGCATCCCCGGCCAGGGCTGGTGCCATGACTGCAGCGCCGCGGTCGAGATCGACCAGCTCGGCGCCCCCTGCCCGCGCTGCGGCGGCTACAAGCTCCAGGTCAGCGGCGGCCAGGACCTGCGGGTGAAGGACATGGAGGTCGAGTGACGGCCCGGCGCACCGCCCGACATCGCCGGACAGATCGACAGATCGACAGACGGCCTGTCATGGCCCTGTCATGTTGAGGTGAAATGGGAAGCGCCAGCCCCGTTGCCCCAAGCCCGTTGCCCCAATCCCTTCCCCGGAGACGAAAATGAACATTCGCGAGATGCTTGCCGGACCGGTCGAGGCGCAGGCCCTTGCAGTGGCCCTGCTCGACCGGTTGACCGAGGTGCGCGCCGAGGCGCTGGCCGAGGCCGAGCGCACGCTCGCGGGCTGGCGGCCGCATGTGCGGCGTGAAGGCTTCCTGCCCTCGGTGGAAAACCTCGCGCTCTACCTCGCCCTGCGCAAGCTCGATCTGACCGCGGAACAGGCGGCGCTCACCGAGCTGGGCCTGTCCTCGCTCGGCCGCGCCGAGTCGCATGTGCTGGCGACGCTGGACGCGGTGATCGGCGCGCTTGCCGCGCTGGCCGGGCGCAGCCCGGGGACCGGATCGGTCTCGCGCCGCTTCGACCGCGCGGCGCGGCGGATCGAGCGCCGCCGCGACGCGATCTTCGGCGCCGATCCGCAGGGGCCGAGCACGCGGATCCTGGTGACCCTGCCCACCGAGGCGGCGGACGACCCGGCGGTGGTCGCGGGACTGGTCGCCGCAGGCGCCGCCGCGGTCCGTATCAACTGCGCCCACGACGGCCCCGCGGCCTGGGCGGCGATGATCGACCACGTCCGCGCCGCGGCGGCGGCCGCCGGGCGGCGGGTCCCGGTCTACATGGATCTCGCCGGTCCCAAGGTGCGCACCCGCGCCGTATCTTGCCCCCGCGCCTGGGCCAAGCGGGAAAAGAAGAAGATCCGCAAGAGCCTGAAACACCCCCTGTCTCCGCCCGCAGGTTTCGGCCCCCGGCTCCTGCGCGGCGACCGGCTGGCGCTGTGCGACGCGCTGCGCGGCGACCTGGCACAGGTCGAGGTCGTGCTCAGCCACCCGGCGCTCCTCGGCGCGCTCAAGCCGGGCGCGATGGTGCATTTCGACGACGGCAAGCTGGGCGCGCGGGTGCTGCGGGTCGTGCCGGGCCGCGCCGAGCTGGAAGTGACCCATGTGCGGGACAAGGGCGCGCGGCTCAGGCCCGAGAAGGGCGTCAACCTGCCCGGCGTCGAAATCGACATCCCGGCACTCACCGAGGCCGATCTCGCCGCGCTCGATTTCGCGGTCGGCCGGGCCGACATCATCGGCTATTCCTTCGTTCAGACCGCCCGCGATGTCCGCGCGATCCACACCGAAATCGCCGCCCGGCTGCCGGAAGGCGCCGAGATGCCGGCGCTTGTCCTCAAGGTCGAGACCGACCTTGCGCTGCACAACCTGCCGCGGCTGATCGTCCAGGCGGGCGCCCTCGCCCCGGTCGCGGTGATGATCGCGCGCGGCGACCTCGCGGTCGAGATCGGGTTGGAACGGCTGAGCGAGGTGCAGGAAGAGATCCTGTGGCTCTGCGAAGCCGCGGAAGTGCCGGTCATCTGGGCGACCCAGGTACTCGAAAACCTCGCCAAGGACGGTTTCGCCACCCGCGCCGAAGCGACCGACGCGGCGATGGCGCAGCGGGCCGAATGCGTGATGCTCAACAAGGGGCCCTATACCGAAGAAGCGATCGCCTTCCTGCGCAAGGTCGGCCTGCGGATGGACCGTCACCAGTCGAAAAAGACCCCGCGCCTCGGGCCGCTCAGGGCCTGGACCGCGCCGCAGGGGCTGTAGCGGGGCGTATCGGGGGCCGATCAGGCCCGGGTCATCACGTTGAGCTCGAAATCGGCCGAGACCCGGATCGCCGCGCCGTAGGTGCTGCCCACGATTGGCAGCGTTCCGGCGAGGTCCGGCGCGGCGGCGACAGGAACATGCCCTGCCCCCACCGGGGTCCCCAGCGCCGGATCGTAGCCCGTCCAGCCGATCTCCGGCAGGAACACCTCGGCCCAGCTCCGGCCGCCGCGCGCGGCCGCGGGATGCAGGCCCTCGGCCCAGTACCCGGTCACGAACCGGGCCGGAAGCCCCGCCCGGCGGGTGAGATCGACATAGAGCGCGGCGATGTCGCGCAGGCTGCCGCGCCCGCGCGCCAGGGTCTCGCCGGGGCTGCGCAGCGGCGCGGTGTCGGCGGGGTCGCAATCGACCGTGTTGTGCAGGCTGGTCGCAAGGGTCTCGGCAAAACCGGCGGGGTCGCGCTCGGCAAGCGCCCGCAGCCGCTCGGCCGTCGCGGCAACGCCGGCATCGGCCGCGCCCGGTTGCAGGTAGCGCTCAAGCCGTCCGCCGGCTCCCGCCCCCGTTCCCGCCTCCGCCCCCGCCCCTGCCTGGCGCAGGCTGCGGCTGTCGAGCTCGAACCGCGCCTCGATCTCGAGCCGGGCCGTCGCCCCGGCGAAGCCGAGCCGGGTCACCCGGTTGCCATGGCTGTCGTCCTCGTCGCGTCGGAACACCGGCTCCGGGGTCACCCGGATCGCATGCGCCATACCCTGTCCCCCGCGGGGCGTCAGCCGCAGCAGGTACGGGCCGAGGGCCACCGGGGCGTCATAGCGGTACCGGAACAAATGACGCACACGAAACCGCATCGCTAGCCACGGAACCCCATTGCGACCACGAATTTCTCGGACGAATCCGACCGCGACGCGGGCGGCTTGAAATTCACCACCTTGGTGAACTTCTGCTTGAGGAGCTTCTGCAATTCGCCCTCGGCCCCGCCCGCGAGCACCTTGGCGACGAAACTGCCGCCGGGCTCGAGCACGTCGAAGGCGAGATAGGCCGCCGCCTCGCCGAGCGCGATGATCTTGAGGTGGTCGGTCTGCTTGTGGCCGGAACTGGACGCCGCCATGTCCGACATCACCACGTCGGCCCGGCCGCCGAGCCAGGCCTTGAGCTGGTCGTCGGCGCCGTCGGCCATGAAATCGAGCACATGCGCCTCGGCCCCCGCCACCGGCTCGACCTCCTTGAGATCGACGCCCAGCACGCGGCCTACCGGTTTCCCCGGCATTTCGCCGAGCGCGTTGACCCGGGCGACCGCCACCTGCAGCCAGCCCCCCGGCGCACAGCCGAGGTCGACCACCCGCGCCCCGGGCACGAGAAAGCCGAACTTGTCGTCGATCTCGAGGATCTTGAACGCCGCGCGGCCCCGGTAGCCCTCGGCCTTGGCGCGCTTGACGTAGGGGTCGTTGAGCTGGCGTTCGAGCCAGAGGGTCGAGGACAGTTTCCGCCAGCGCGCCGACTTCACCTTGACGTGCAAGTCGCGCTGCCCCCGGCCGGAGGTGCCCTTCGTGCCTTTGCGTTTCACCATTCGATCTCTCCCGACGCCCAAGGACATAACCGCGCGGTTGATCGCCCGCAAGGACGGCGCGGCCCCGGCGGTCTAGGATCGCCCCGCTCCAGGGAGGAGACCATGACACATCCCACTTACCGGCAGAATGCCATATTCGCCGGTATCTTCTTCATCATCGCGACGGCGCTCCTGTTCGTTGCCGAACCTTTCTACAAACCGGCCCTGACGGCCCCGGACATTCTCGCCGCCACCGCGGCGGCGAAATCGCGGGTCGCCGCGGGCATCCTGATCGATTTCACCTGCGCGCTGGCGATCCCGCTGATCGCCATTGCACTCTACCCGGTGCTGCGCCGGGTGAGCCCGGCGCTGGCGGTGGGCTATCTCGGCTTCCGCCTGCTCGAAGCGGCGATCCTCGCCGAGGTTCAGGTCGACCGGATGTTCGTCCTGAGCCTGTCGGACGTCGCCGCGAACCAGCCCGGCGCCGATGCCGCAACCCTCGACGCGCTCGCCCGCGCACTGGTCGGCGGCGAGGCCTGGTCGGGGGCCTCGGGGCCGATCTACAACCTCGTCTTCGTCATCGGCATGCTGATGCTCAACCGGATGCTCTGGACCGCGCGGCTGGTGCCGCGCTGGATCTCCGGCTGGGGGCTGGTCTCCGCGCTGGTGCTGGGCGGTGTCGCGCTCCTGGTACCCTTCGTCGAGGTGCCGGTGCCGGTGGCCGTCGTGCTGATCACCCCGCTCGCGGTCCAGGAAATGGTGCTTGCGCTCTGGATGATCGTGAAAGGGTTCGCTCCGGAGGCCACCGCCCGGCTGGCCTGAAGCGCGAAGGTCTGGGCCGGGGCACCAAGCGGTTTCGAAACCGCTTGCCAAGGCGCTTCGAAGCGCCTTGCGCCCCGCCTGGCACAAGCCTTTCGCCTCAGCCCGCGTCCTCTTCCAGCACCCCGTCCGAGGACATCTGCGCGTAGAGCAGCCCCTCGCGCAGGCCCCGGTCGGCGACCGACAGCCGGTCGGTGGGCCAGATCCGGAGCAGCGCCTGCAGGATCGCCGCGCCCGACATGATCAGCGCCTGCCGGTCCTTGCCGATGCGCGGGTCGCGGCGCCGGCCCTCGGGACCGGCGGCGAGATACCCCCGGATCACCTTGTCGATCTGGTCCGAGGTCATGCGCAGCCCGTCGACCTTGTTGCGGTCGTAGCGTTTGAGCCCGAGGTGGGTGGCGGCGACGGTCGTAACCGTCCCGGATGTGCCGATGATCTGGAAGCCCTCGCGGTTGGGCACCCGGTGGAAGGGCGAAAAATCCCCGAGCTGTTCTTCGAAGAACCAGCTCATCAGCGCGAACCGTGCGCTGTCGTCGTCCACGTCGTCGAACTGCTCGCGCAGCGTCGCCACCCCGTAGGGCACCGAGATCCAGTCGACCACGCGCGCGGCAGGACCGACGCCCGGCGCCGGCGCTTTGCGCAAGCCCTCCTGCAGCCGCATGATCGAGGCCTGCCGGTCCTCCGGCGCCACATCCGAGAGATCGAGCCACACCAGCTCGGTCGAGCCGCCGCCGATATCGACCACCAGGAGCTGTTCGGTGCGCTTGCCCACCAGCGGCGCGCAGGAGATCACCGCCAGCGTCGCCTCTTCCTCGGGCTTGATGATCTCGAGCTTGAGCCCTGTCTCGCGCTCGATATAGGCCATGAAATCGCGCGCGTTGGACGCCCGGCGGCAGGCCTCGGTCGCCACCAGCCGCATATGGCTGACCTCGTGTTTCGAGAGTTTGCGCTTGCAGATCTTGAGCGCCTGGACCGTGCGCGCCATCGAAGAGCGGCTGAGCCGACCCGAGCCGCCCAGCCCCTGGCCGAGGCCGACCGACTTGGAAAACGAGTCAATCACATGGAACTGATTGCCGTCAGGTTGGGCAATCAGCATGCGGCACGAATTCGTACCGAGATCCAGCGCCGCATACAGGCTGTCTGGATCGCATTTCTTTTCCGGCGCGGGTGGCTCAACCGCTTTCGGGAACGCGCCCGCACCATCGGAGCGCCTGGGCGCCATTTGCGCGCCCTCCATTTCGAGTTGCCTTAAAGCTAGGCGCTCCCAGCCCGTCTGGCAAGCGCCCTCGCGTGCCGGTGATGATCTTCATGAAGAGTTTTCATCGCCCGCCCCCTTGGCTTGCGCGCCCCGGGCGCGCTATCTGCGCGGGCGGCTCCAGTGCGCAGAGCCGCCTGCGACCTGCGCCCGGGTCGCGAAACCCCCGCGGGGTGTCGAGTTTGAGCGCCGCAGGCGCGCCCCCAGCCTGTAAGCGGGGTTGAGAAGGAGAAGTACATGCCCGGTCTGACAATCGTCTATTGGCGCGACATCCCGGCCCAGGTGATGGTCGGCAAGGGCCGCGCCGCAGCACGGGCCGAATTGCCCAAACGTTTCATCGAGGCGATCGACCGCGCGGCGATGAAATCGGGCGCGGCGGACACCGACGCCTATCTCGCTGACTGGCGCCGCGACGGGCCGGTCGAGACCGCGGGAACGCCGGACGAGATCGTTGCCGCCTGGGTCGAGAAACTCGATGCCGACTATCCCGCCGACCGGCTCAAGGCGCTCGTCGACAACGACGGCCGGGCCTGAGACGTACGCAACGGAAAGACAGAGACATGCCCGCCCTTCTCTTCGACCTCGACGGCACCATGCTGATCTCGGACCCCATCCATGAAGAGGTCTTCCGCGAGCTCTGGGCCGAGTTCGGCATCCCGACCCCGCCCGGCTTCTACATCCAGGGCATCCACGGCCGCCAGAACCAGGATATCTTCGCCGAGTTCCTCCCCGGCGCCCCTGACGTCCAGGCGCTGCACGAGCGCAAGGAGGCGATGTTCCGCGACCGGCTGCCGCGCCCGTACCCGGCGATGCCGGGCGTCGTGGAGCTCGTGCGCCGGGCCGAGCGCGAAGGCTGGCCGCGCGCCATCGTCACCAACGCGATGCGCAAGAACGCCGAAGCCATGCTCGAGGCGATCGGGCTGCGCGACGCGTTCGACTGCATCGTGATCGGCGAGGAATGCGCCCGCGCCAAGCCCGACCCCGAACCCTACCTCGAAGCCATGCGCCAGCTCGGCGTCGCGCCCGAA
This sequence comes from Maritimibacter sp., assembly GCA_020441225.1. The sequence continues at coordinate 9,993 of JAGRMP010000205.1, forward strand.
AACAGCATCGCTTTCGAAGACAGCCTCTCGGGCGTCACCGCCGCGGCCCGCTCGGGCGCCCATACCTTCGCGATCCGCTCCGCCCTCGACGACGCCACGCTGCGCGCCGCCGGGGCGCATCAGACGCTTGCCGATTTCACCGACCCCGCCCTCGAAGCCTACCTGACCGACCACCTGACCTGACCACTTGACCTGATCACCTGGCCCGCCCTGAAGGAGCCCGCCCATGAGCACCCGTACCGTCCTTGAAAGCGCCTCGAAAACCGTCACCATCGGGTTCGACGAACCCTTCTGCGTGATCGGCGAGCGGATCAACCCCACCGGCCGCAAGAAGCTCGCCGCCGAGCTGGAGGTCGGCGATTTCTCCACCGTCGAGGCCGATGCCGTCGCCCAGGTCGCCGCCGGCGCCACGGTGCTCGACGTCAACTCGGGCGCGGTCTTCTCCAACAAGATGGCCGAAGATCCGCGCTACGCCGACAACAACTTCGTCGAACCGATGCTGATGCAAGCGCTGATCGAAAAGGTCCAGGCCGTGACCGATGCGCCGCTCTGCATCGACAGCTCGGTCCCCGCCGCGCTCCAGGCCGGGCTCGAAGCCGCCAACGGCCGCCCGCTGGTCAACTCGGTGACCGGCGAGGACGAGCGGATGGAACAGGTGCTGCCGCTGGTGAAGAAGTTCAACGTCGCCGTGGTGGCGATCTCGAACGACGACACCGGCATCTCGGAAGACCCCGACGTGCGCTTCGCGGTGGCGAAGAAGATCGTCGAGCGCGCCGCCGACCACGGCATCCCGGCGCATGACATCGTCGTCGACCCGCTGGTGATGCCGGTGGGCGCGATGGCCTCGGCCGGCCAGCAGGTCTTTGCCCTCGTGCGCCGGCTGCGCGACGAGCTCGGCGTCAACACCACCTGCGGCGC
>JAGRMP010000206.1 GCA_020441225.1 Maritimibacter sp.
GTGGGCGATCCCGAGGTCTGCCAGGGCCAGCCCGCTGAGAATTTCCACGCAGCATTCTTCGGCGGCATAGGCGGCCGAACCAAAGCGACCGGAAAGATCGCGGTCGAGCCTGTGCTTTGCGCCACTGGCGTGACCATTTTCGTGTAGCCAGACACCGTAGAATGACACGGCATCGCGAAACGAAGTGAACGGCGGCATGAACACGGTGTCGGCTGACGGGCGGTAATAGGCTTCCGATCCACCGAACTCCGTCTTGACGCCCAGGTTTGTGATGAACGCTTCCGCATGGGCAAGGCGTTCAGCCTCGGGCAGCACAGGGGTCGCCGGGCGCTCGTACCCGTCCACCTGAGCGATATTGAAGACAGAAAATGCGCGGGCGAACATCCGTCGATGCCCGTCATCATCGTCTTCGTCGTCGGCCTGCTGGGAAACCTTGATCTCCCTCCACAAGACGACCGTGGTAGAGCGTTCTCCTTTACGCACCTGCGCGCCGGCATCCTGCCATTGCTTGTACGTTCCCCAGATACCGTCGCCATATCCGGCGGCAAAGCCCGTGGCCCAGAGCGCCAAGGTGTTTATGCCGCGATAGCGCTTGCCGGATGAAACATTGGTCGGACGCGCGATGCTGCTCCCGTCGTGGAACCAGGGCGCACGCCAGTCGCCGGCGCCTGCCTCGATGGCGGCGATGATCTCGGTGGTGATACGGTTATAAACATCGGCGCGCCCGGCCGATGAGGAAGATCGGGACATGACAGGTCTCCAGGACGGGCGGAACAGGCCTTTCCCGCTCTCCTCATCCCGTCACTCACCCCGATCCCAAGCCTCCTCTCCCTTTACCGCCGCCCGAACGGGCGGCGGCGCGCCCTCGGGCGCGATCCGGGCCAGCACACCCTCGATCCGGTCAACTTCCTGCTGAAGCGCGGCCCGCTGCAATCCGGGCAGCCGCTTCTCGCGCAGCAACATGCGTGCCTCATCGGCACTCCGCTCCCAGACGGGCCTGTGATGTTGCGCGATGCAGGCGTTCGGGCAGCGGGTCGGTTCACAAAGCGCTGTCAGCGGGCGGTCTGCCGCGGCATCCGTCACGCGCTTGAGGCACAGGGCGGTTGCCGGATCGAAGAAGCAATCGGCAAGCGGTCCGACATGCAGGGTGCGGGCCAGACTGGCGAGCATAGTGCGCAGACGGGACCGGTCGGCGATCATCGGCGGCAATGGCCCAAGCTCGGTGGCTGTCTCGTCGAGGGTACGCGCGACACGAGGACCGGCCGGCCCGCCAAGGTCAGCCCCGCCGCGCCGCCTGTCGAAATACTCGAGCAGATCGTCAATCTGACCGAGCCGGCGCTGCGCCTCGACCTCGGCGCGGAAACCCGAGGCGCTGCTACCCGCGTAGCCTTCGAACGCGGCGACGGATGCATGCTTGTACTGGATCATGCCGGCCACCGTTCCGAAGGGACGGTTGGCGATGTGCCATGCGATCGTGCGACGAAACTGGCGGGTCGTGATCCGCCAAGGCTTACCGTCCGGCCCGGGCGGTATGGCGGGTGCCTCTTCCGTCCCGAACAGCCTGTTCAGGTGGTCACGATAGGCGTTTATCTGGCGCACGATCTCGGCGGAGACGTGCGGTTTGCTACTTCGCGTCACTGACAGCACGGGCC
>JAGRMP010000207.1 GCA_020441225.1 Maritimibacter sp.
GCTTCACATGCAGCCAATGCGCGGCATCGGTGACCGGGTTGATCGGGCAGACCCAGGCGCAATAGACCCGCCCGCCGATGAGAGCGTAGATCGCACCGACGATCAGCGCGCCGATCAGCGCCGTCAGCTCCGGCCAGTGCCGCGCGACCAGCGACTGCAGCAGCACCAGCGGGTCGGCCAGAGGCAGGATGCCGAAGGTGAGCGAGCCCGCGAGATTGCCCTTCACCCACCACAGGCCGAACCAGGGGCCGAGGAGGAACAGCACGAGGAAGAAAGCCTGCGAGGCCCGGCGCAGCACAAGGTATTTGTGCGCCCTCCACCACCCCTTGGTGCGGATCGCCTCGCGGCCGGTCGGCAGGAACGTCCTTTCGCTCATTGCCCCGTGCCTCCCGTGCCCGGAAGCGTCACGCTCGGGGTGAAACCGCCCTCCATCGACGGATCGGGGAAACCGTCAGCGCCGCCGGTGAACCCGCCGGGGGCGGCCAGGTTGTCGGTTCCCGGCCCCGGCAGGCGGTCGGGCAGGTCGATCAGCTCGTCGATGATGCCTTCGCGGTTTTCGCTCTCCCAGCCGAGCCGGTAGTGTTCGGCGGGCGCCGAGCGGGCGATCCGGGCGGGCAGCACCTTGATCGCGCTCTCGCCCGGCAACACGCAGGATTTCTCGCATTTGCCGCAGCCGGTGCAGGCCTCCGCGTGCACGGTCGGCATGAAGATCGCGTGGTGGCCGGAGCGTTCGTTGTGTTGGAGCTCCAGCGTGATCGCCTTGTCGATCACCGGGCAGACACGGTAACAGACGTCGCAGCGCAGGCCGAGCGCATTGAGGCAATGTTCCTCGTCGACCAGCACGGCGATCCCCATCGCCGCCGCGTCGATATCGGTGAGCCCCTTGTCGAGCGCGCCGGTCGGGCAGGCCGCGACGCAGGGAATGTCGTCGCACATCTCGCACGGCACCTCGCGCGCGGTGAAAAACGGCGTGCCGGTCGCGGCCCCGTCGTACCCCAACGCCGCGAGCTTCAGCGTGTCGTACGGACAATCGCGCACGCAGAGCCCGCAGCGGATGCAGGCGCCGAGAAAATCGTCCTCGGGCAGCGCACCCGGGGGCCGGATCGCCTGCGCCGGCAGGGCGCGGGCATCGGAGATCACGTATGACAGCCCCAGGCCCGCCAGCGCACAGCCCGCGGCCCCCCGCGCGGCATCCGTGAGGAAGCGTCGGCGGGCGGGGTTGGCGGGAGTCATGCGCTTTTCAGCGAGCATGGGAGTGTTCCTTCGCCTTCAAACCGTTACGCTTGCCGAACCTTGCAGGCGCATTTCTTGAAGTCGGTTTCCTTCGAGATCGGGCAGGTCGCATCCAGCGTCAGCTTGTTGGTCAGCTGGCCCTCGTCGAACCACGGGAAGAACACCACGCCCCGGGGCATCACGTTGCGCCCCCGGGTCTCGACCCGGCTCAGCACATCGCCGCGGCGGGTGGAAACCATGATCTCCTGGCCCCGGCGCAGGCCCCGGTCCTTGGCGTCGTCGGGGTTCATGAACACCACGGCCGAGGGGAATGCGCGGTGAAGTTCCGGCACACGGCGGGTCATCGAGCCGGAATGCCAGTGCTCCAGCACCCGGCCGGTGACGAGCCACAGGTCGTATTCCTCGTCGGGCTCTTCCGCCGCCGGCTCATAGGGCGCAAAGATGATGAAGGCCTTGCCATCGGGCTTGCCGTAGAACTTCACCCCCTCGCCTTCCTTGACGTAGGGGTCATAGCCCTCGCGGAACCGGTAGAGCGTCTCCTTGCCATCGACCACCGGCCAGCGCAGGCCGCGCGCCTGGTGGTAGGTGTCGAAATCGGCCAGGTCGTGCGCATGACCGCGACCGAAGCTCGCGTATTCCTCGAACAGGCCCTTCTGCACGTAGAAGCCGAAATCAGCGCTCTCGTGGTTGCCGAAGCCCTCGGCGATCTCGCTTGTCGGGAATTTGTTGACCGTGCCGTTCTCGTAGAGCACCTCGAACAGCGTCTTGCCCTTGAGCTCCGGCATCGTGTCGAGCAGCTCGGCCGGCCAGACCTCGTCGGTGGTGAACCGCTTGGAAAACTCCATCACCTGCCAGACGTCCGACTTGGCCTCGCCCGGCGCCGAGACCTGTTCGCGCCAGAACTGGGTGCGCCGCTCGGCATTGCCATAGGCGCCTTCCTTTTCCACCCACATGGCGGTGGGCAGGATGAGGTCGGCGGACAGCGCGGTCACCGTCGGGTATGGGTCCGACACGGTGATGAAGTTGTCGGGGTTGCGGTAGCCCGGATACCCCTCCTCGTTCATGTTCGGCGCGGCCTGCATGTTGTTGGTGCACTGGACCCAGTGGCAGTTGAGATCGCCGTCTTTGAGCTTGCGGTGCATCAGCACGGCGTGGAACCCGGGCTGCGCCGGGATGGTGCCCGCGGGGATGCCCCAGGCGGTCTCGCAGATCTCGCGATGGGCGTCGTTGGCCACCACCATGTCGGCCGGCAGCCGGTGGGCAAAGGTGCCCACTTCGCGCGCGGTACCGCAGGCCGAGGGCTGGCCGGTGAGCGAAAACGGCGAGTTGCCGGGCTCGGAAATCTTGCCCACGAGCAGGTGCACGTTGTAGCACAGCGAGTTCACCCAGGAGCCGCGGGTGTGCTGGTTGAAGCCCATGGTCCACAGGCTCATGACCTTGCGGTCGGGGTCCGCATATTGCGCGGCGAGTTCTTCGAGCTGGCCCGCCGGCACGCCGGAGAGCTCGGAAACATACTCCAGCGTATAGGGCGCGACGGCCTCGGCATATTCCTCGAAGGTCATGTCCGTCATCGCGCCATGCTTGCCTTCGTGCGACGGAAACTCGGCCGCCTGCTCCAGCGCGTGCTCGGGCCGCAGCCCGTAGCCGATGTCGGTCTGGGCGCGTTTGAAATGGGTGTTCCGCTCGACGAAATCCCAGTTCACCGCGTCGTTCTGGATGATGTAATTGGCGATGTAGTTCAGGATCGCGAGGTCGGTCTGCGGCTTGAACACCATGCCGTTGTCGGCGAGCTCGAAGGACCGGTGCTCGAAGGTCGACAGCACATGCACCTGGGCGCCCGGCTTGGTCAGCCGCGTGTCGGTCAGGCGCGACCACAGGATC
>JAGRMP010000208.1 GCA_020441225.1 Maritimibacter sp.
GTCGATTTGCCCGAGCCGTTCGGGCCCATGATCGCATGCACCGCGCCGGCCGGAACCTCGAGATCCACACCCTTGAGGATCGGCTTGTCCTCTTCTTCAAGTTTTACGTGCAAATTGTTGATTTTGAGCATGATTTACCCTCGTTGAATTGTGACGGCGGTGCCGGAGGCCGACACCATCAGCATGTTGTTGATGACCTCGTAGTCGAGATCGACCCCGACCACCGCATTGGCGCCCAGATCGCGGGCGTGGTCTTCCATTTCCCTGAGCGCCACGGCGCGCGCCTTGCCGAGTTCCTGCTCGTAGGCGCCGGACCGGCCGCCGAGGATATCGGTGATCCCGGCGAAGATATCGCGAAACACGTTCGCGCCCAGAATGGCCTCGCCGACGACGATGCCGTGGTAGGTCGCGATCCTGTGGCCTTCGATCGAGGGCGTGGTGGTCGAGATCATGACGCGGTCTCCATGGCTGGTGCCGGCGCGGCCTGCGCCGGGTCTTCCACCGGCCCCCAGGCCGCCTTCAGAGCGTCCACCCGGGACGCCTCGGCGATCAGGTGGTTCTTGTTCTCTTTGTACCGCTGGTGGGTCGCGACCAGACCGTAACCCTGCGCTGCAACCCAGTCGAAGAACGCCGCCTCGTTCCCGGTCTGCACCTCGACCAGAACCACCGGGCGGCTCCGCGCCAGCACCGGCTCCAGCCCGGAAAGCACTTGCATTTCCATGCCTTCGACGTCGATCTTGACAAGATCCGGCGTCACCCCTTCGAGCAGTTCCGCCGCCGGCCAGACCTCGATCTCGCCCGCGCCTTCCAGCATCCTCGCCGCCCCGAGATTGGCCCGTCGCGGCTCCATCGCATAGCGGCCGGCCCGCTCGTCCGAGACCCCGACCCCGAGCCGGGTCAGATCGACCGCCTCCGACAGCCGGTTCACCAGCACGTTCTGCACCAAGAGCCGGTAGGCGACCGGGTTGGGCTCGATCGGGATCACCTTCGACGCCTTCAGGAACAGCGCCGCGTAGAGCGTGTGGTTGCCCACGTTGGCGCCGATGTCGACGAACACGCCGCCCTCGGGAAAGATCCGCGCGAGCCCTGCGAGTTCCGGCTGTTCGTAGAATCCGCCCCTGCGGTGGTGGCGTTGGATCGGGTCGCGCGTCCGGTCGACGCAGAAGGTCACCGGCATCCCGTCCACGACAGTGTGGACGAGCGACAGCTTTTCGCTCACCACCGGGCGACCAAGGCGCATACGCTTCATCATGCGCGCAATCTCGGGGATCAGCGCTTCGGTCATCTCTTCACGCGCGGGTAACAGCTGGGGCCCTCGACCTTGGCCTCGACGCGCACCGGCGCCGCAGCGTAGCGCCGCCAGGTCAGCGTGCCTGCCGCGATGAGCGCCGCGAAGAGCAGTCCGAGCGTGGTCAGAACGGCCGCCATCAGGCCCGCTCCCCGGTCATCCGCTCGCCCGAGACCATGCCGGAGCCGTCAAGCGTGCCGCCGTTGTTCAGCACCGCGCCGACGATCATCCCCGCCACGGTCACCCGCGCGCCGGCGCCGATCACCAGATCCCCCGACACCATGCCGTTCACGGTCACCTCGGCCCCGGGCTCGACGACCAAGTCGTCGCCGACCATGCCGGCAATCTCCGCCGTTACCCCCGCAGCCACAGTGAGCGTGCCGCCGACCATGCCGCCGAAGGCGCCATCCTCGGCCAGCCGGTGATCGCCGAGGCTCATGTGCTTTTCGCCGCTCACCCCACGCTCCCTTCGAGAGAGATCGCGACGAGTTGCTGCGCTTCCATGGCAAACTCCATCGGCAGCGCCTGCAGCACTTCGCGGGCAAAGCCGTTGACGATCAGCGCCACCGCCTCTTCCTCGCCGATGCCGCGCTGGCGGCAGTAGAACATCTGTTCCTCGTCGACCTTCGAGGTCGTCGCCTCGTGTTCGACGCGGGAGGAATTGTTCTTCACCTCGATATAGGGCACCGTATGCGCCCCGCACTCGCTGCCGATCAGCAGGCTGTCGCACTGGGTGTAGTTGCGGCTGTTCTTGGCGCGCGGATGCATCGAGACCAGGCCGCGATAGGTGTTCTGCGCCTTGCCCGCGCTGATCCCCTTCGAGACGATGCGCGATTTCGTGTTCTTGCCCAGGTGCACCATCTTGGTGCCGGTATCGGCCTGCTGGTAATTGTTGGTGATGGCGATCGAGTAGAACTCGCCCTGGCTGTCGTCGCCGCGCAGCACGCAGGACGGGTACTTCCACGTCACCGCCGAGCCGGTCTCGACCTGCGTCCACATCACCTTGGCCCGGTCGCCCCGGCAATCGGCGCGCTTGGTGAAAAAGTTGTAGATGCCGCCCTTGCCCTCCTCGTCGCCGGGGAACCAGTTCTGGACGGTGGAATATTTCACCTCGGCATCGTCCAGGATCACGATCTCCACC
>JAGRMP010000209.1 GCA_020441225.1 Maritimibacter sp.
CGATGTCCATGCCGTGGTTGTCGGCGAAAGCGGCGAGCGGCGCGGCGGCCAGGCCGAGGCCGAGGGCAACGGTCTTGAGGGTCGGGATCGCGAAAGTCATGTGGATGTCCTTTCCAAAGATGTGTTGTGCCCTCGATACGGGGCGCATTTCATCTCAGGTCAAAAAGTTTCCCCTTATGCACGGTCTCGTGATAATCCTGTGAAGGGGACGGGACGGCCCTTCGAAACCGAAACCGGAGGTCACATGCTGACGGAGACGCTGCAGGACGGGCTCGACGCCTACCGGATCGGCCCGAAGATCCGCGCGCTGCGGCTCGAGAAGGGGCTGGCACTCGCCGATCTCGGCGCGCAATCCGGCCTGTCGCCGGGGATGCTGTCCAAGATCGAGCGCGGCCAGGTGTTCCCGACCCTGCCGACGCTCCTGCGCATCGCCCTCGTGTTCGGCGTCGGGCTCGACCATTTCTTTCGCCCCGACGAGGACCGGCCGATGTTCGAGATCACCCGGGCGGGGGATCGTCTGTCCTTGCCCGACCGGCCGGACGGAGAGGCTGCCTACAGGTTCGAAAGCCTCGATTTCGCCGCCGACCGGCGCGGGTTCGAAGGCTTCGTTGCCACCTTTCCCGGCGGTGGCGCGGCGTCCGCGCCGCACAGCCACCCGGGCGAGGAGCTGGTCTATGTGATCGCGGGCGGGCTGGAGATCACCGCCCACGGGCGCGCGCATGGGCTCGCGGCCGGGGATGCGGCGCATTTCGACGCCGGGTTCGCGCACAGCTACCGCGCGCTCGGGCCGGCGGGCGCGCAGGCGCTCGTCGTCACCAGCCGCCCGGTCTCCACCCACGGCTGAGCCCCGGCGCAGGCCCGTGTCGCAGTGGCGCTCCGCATCGGGGTTCCTCTTTGCGCAACAACGGGTTAAACTGCCGTGTCACAGCTCGGTTCCCGGCAGGAGGATCCCGCCCATGGCGCGGCCCATCATCGGTATCATCGGCAATTCCGCCCTCATCGGCGGCGATTACCCGGCGCATGCGGGCGGGGTGATGAATTTCGCCGCCGTCGCCGAGGCGGCCGGGGCGATGCCGCTGCTGGTTCCGGCCGATCCGCATTACGTCAAGGTCGACGAGCTGGTCGAGGCCTGCGACGGCTTCCTGCTCACCGGCGGGCGGCCCAATGTCCATCCCGAGGAATACGGCGAGGCGCCTACCGAGGCGCATGGCGCCTTCGACCGCTGCCGCGATGCGGTGACCCTGCCGCTGGTGCGCGCCCTCGTCGAGCGCGGCCAGCCGTTCTTCGGCATCTGTCGCGGGTTCCAGGAGGTCAACGTGGCGCTCGGCGGCACGCTCTGGCCCGAGATCCGCGAACTGCCGGGGCGGATGAACCACCGGATGAGCCCGTCGGGCTCGATCGACGAGAAATTCGCCATCCGCCACGCGGTGCATTTCTCGGACGGCGGGGTGTTTCACCGCATCGTCGGCGCGCGCGAGGTGATGACCAATACGCTGCACGGGCAGGGGATCAAGACCCCCGGCGCGCGGATCGTGGTCGACGGCACCGCCGACGACGGTACGCCCGAGGCGGTCTATGTGAAAGACGCGCCCGGTTTCGCCATCGCCGTCCAATGGCATCCCGAATACCGCGCCGCCTCCGATCCGGTCTCGCGGCCCCTGTTCGAGGCCTTCGGCGCGGCGGCCCGGGCCTGGGCCGAGGGGCGGCGTCCGGCCCCGGTCCTGAAAGCGGTCTGATCGCCCCGCCCTGAAAACCGCCCGGCCCTGAAAATCGCCCCGCCCTGAAAGTCGCCCGGCCCTGAAAACCGCCCGGCCCCGAAAATCGCCCGGCCCCGAAAGCGGGCTGACCGAGCGCGACGCCACCGCGTGCCGGGGAAAAATCCAAGACAATCGTCAATTTCCGCCCCGACTGTTGACAGATCGGCGACATTCTGGCGTTTCTCGATCCATGATGATCCCTCCGGCGCTGCCCGCCGGGGGCGCAGACTTAGGGGGTTACAATGGCCAGACAACGGCTTTCTTTCGCGCACAAGACCATCCTCGGCACCGATTTGAGCAATTACATCGTGGTCGACGACCCGGTCTACGGCGCGCCGGGTGCTCCGGCGATCGTCTGGGCCGAGGCGGGCGACGACACGGTTCACGGCGGCGCCGGCGACGACGGGATCTACGGTGGCGGCAACGATGACGTGATCGTCGGGGCGGGCGGTGCGGATTTCCTCGACGGCGGCAACGGCGACAACTGGACCTTCGGCGAGTATTTCGTCGATCCCGCGGACTACGACGAAACCATCGATTACGAAGGCACCGACGCCGCTTCGGATTTCCCCGTCGATGCGTCGCTGCTCGCGAAAGGCGGCTATGACGACTGGCTGATCGGCCGCGACGGGTCGGACCACATGTTCGGCCAGTTCGGCGACGATTTCATGTCGGGCAACCGCGGCGTCGACTATCTGCACGGCGGCTCGGGGAACGACGAGATCAAGGGCGGCACCGACGCCGACTGGCTGTTCGGCGAAGAGGGCGACGACTACCTCAGGGGCCAGTATGGCGACGACTGGATGTTCGGCGGCAGCGGGTCAGACACGATGGACGGCGGCTTCGGCGACGACCTCATGATCGGCGGAAACGGCGCCGATCTGATGATCGGCTGGGACGGCGGCGACGTGCTGCGCGGCGGCGAGGGCGACGATATCCTGCGCGGCGGCGCCGGCAACGACATCCTGATCGGCCAGGAGGGCGCAGACGATTTGTTCGGCGGCGCGGGCGATGACGTGCTGCGCGGCGGCCCCGGATCGGACCGGCTCAAGGGCGGCTCGGGGAGCGATCTGTTCGAGTTCTACGGCCGGGCGCTGGGCGACGGCGACACCGACGTGATCGTCGACTTCGGCGACGACAACGACACGATCCTGCTCCGGGCGAGCGCCGAGGACACCCGGGTCGAGGCCGCCGGCAACACTGTCGAGATCTATTTCGGCGACGGCGCGGCGCCGCAGGTGGTGCTGCTCGACTTCACCGATGTGGCGGCGGTCGAGGCGGCGATTAGCTACATGCTCTGATCCGCGGAGCGGGCACAAACAACCGGGCCGGTCCCCCCCCGCGGGGCACGATCGGCCCGGGCGCGGGTCCCGGCGCTCTGCCGGGGCCACCCAGGGTTCCGCGTGAGGGCGGCTGGCCGCCCCGGGTCAGGTGCCGTAGGCGAGGGCCGCGGCTTTCACGGCGTCCGCCGCGCCGGTCAGCGCCTCGGCGATGAAATCGAGCTCGGGGCGTTTCAGCCGCACCGGCAGGCGCACGTCGCAGGCCCGCGCCAGCATCGCCCGGGTTCGGGGCAGGGGTCCCGGATCTTCGGGCAGGAACTGCCAGTTCCAGAAGGCGCGGGCGTTGTCCTCGGACATGCCGAAGACCTGCACCGCCACACCGCGCTCCTTGGCCCCGGTGGCAAAGGCACGCACGTCGTCATCGTTCATGCCCACAAGGTTGAACTGGATCGAATCCGGTGCCCGCGTCTCCGCGGCGAGCGGCGGCGGCACGTCGATCCAGGGGCTCCGGTTCAGCCGCGCGGCCACGTAATCGTGGTTGGCCAGGCCATCGCGCACCCGGCGGGCGAGCTCGGGCAGCTGCGGCCGGATCACCGCCGCCGACAGGTTCGACATCCGCGTGTTGTAGAGCGGCAGCTTGTTCTGCCAGCGGGCGAAGGCGTCGGCGAGTTCGGACGAGTTCTGCCCCTTCGGCCCTTTGTGCTTTTTCCAGTTGTGCTCGTAGGCGCCCGACATGAGGACCGCGCGCGCCACCAGCTCGGCATCGTCGGTGATGAGGATGCCGCCCTCGCCGCCGTTGACCATCTTGTAGGACTGGAAGCTGAACACCCCGACCCGGCCGAGCGTGCCGATGTTGCGGCCGTGCCAGAGCGTGCCGAGGCTATGCGCGGCGTCTTCGATCACCGGAATCCCGCGGGCGTCGCAGAGCGCCATGATGGCGTCCATGTCGGAGGTGTGGCCACGCATGTGCGAGATCATCACCGCCGCGACGCTGTCCAGCTTGGCTTCGAAATCGGCCATGTCGATGCGGTAGTTCTCGCCGACTTCGCACAGCACCGGCACGCAGTCTGCGTGGACGATCGACGAGGGCACGGCGGCGAAGGTGAAGGCGGGGATCAGCACCCGGGCATTGCGCGGCAGGGCGAGCGCCTTCAGCGAGAGAAACAGCGCCGCCGAGGCCGAGGCGACGGCGAGCGCGTATTTCGTTCCGAGCAATTCGGCAAACTCCGCCTCCAGGAGCGTCACCGGCGCGTCCGTCGCGGCGGTGTAGCGGAACAGATCGCCCGAGCCGAGCAGCCGGTCGATTTCGACGCGGGCGGCTTCGGGGATGGGTTCGGCGTCGTAGACATTGGGGGCGAGCGCGGTCGGCACAGCGTCGGGTGAGTCGAGGGACATGGGGGTATCCTTTCGGGTTTTCCGAAACTCTTTTTCGGGAAATTGGTAACAGGATTATGACCGGCCGCAAAGATTTTTCTCCATCTCCCGGGCCCGGAAGCGGGACGGCGCCGGACCTGCGGCGGGCACCCGCCCCGCGCCGCCGCGCCGCGCCAACCCCGGGGGGCCGACGCCGGCATGGTGCGATCCGGACCGCCCGCACGGCGCGGTCTGGGGGGAGGTTCCGATCCCGCACGGCGCGCACCGGGGGGCCGTGCAGCCCCCCGCGCGGCGGCGACCCCGGCGCCGCGCAGAGGCAGTGGTATGCGGCCATGGAGGTGCTGGCCGAGTACGCGGTGGACCTGTTCTCGCTGCTGCCACTCGGCGAGCTGTGGATGGCCGCGGCCCGGATGGGCCAGCAGGACCGGCTGGCGCCCATGCTGGAGAACGCCTTCGCCATCCTCGGCGAGCTCGGCGATCCGCTGTCGTGGTCGGTGCCGCTGCACTGGGCGGGGGTGCACGCGGGCATCCTCGCCAACGACCCGGCCGCGGTGGCCCCGCACGGCCAGGCGCTGGCCGCGGCGGCGGCGCAGAGCCCCTTCGCGAGGGCGCTGGCCGGGGCGGGACGCACCTGGCTGCGGGTGCTGGCCGGTCAGGTCGATCCCGACGAGGTGGCGGTGGCCGCCCGCGGGCTGGCCCAGTTCGGCCTGACCTCGGACGCCACCCGGCTGGCCGGCCAGGCGGCGCTTCAGGCGGACGACGCGAGGGCCTCCGGCCTGATGCTGCAGCTGGCCCGCGACCTGAAGCTGGCCGCCGCGGAAACCGTCGACGAGGGCGCGGCGGACGCAGCCGACCCCGCCACCGCGGACCTCCGCGCCACCCGGCGGGCCCCGTCGTCGCCGCTGTCGGACCGGGAGCGCGAGGTCGCCGAGCTGCTGCTGCTCGGCATGCCCTATCGCGACATCGGCGCGCAGTTGTTCATCTCGGCCAAGACGGTCGAACATCACGTCGCACGCATCCGTAGGCGCCTCGGCGCCGAATCACGATCGGAGATGCTGTCGATGCTCAGGGCGATGCTGGCGCGTCAGGCGTGACGCCGGCCACCGCTCCCGCGAAGTTAGGGCAGCCTTTGTGGCGTCGCGGACGGCGAGGGTGCGACGATGAGCTGGAATGGAGCCAAGTTACCCATCGGTAACTTCCGTTAAGTTACTGTTGAGTAACTTACAACAGGGAGGCAGTCCGTGACCGCTCTCGACTGGGGCCGGCTGGTGGTCGGCCTGCTGGCCACCGCGATCGTGCTGGTGTTCGCCGCACGCCGGGTGCAGTTCTTGACCAAGCTCATCCGGTCGGGTCAGCCCGTCGGAGACGAGGCGGGCCGCAAAGACGACATCCCCGACCGCATCAAGGCCCAGTTCACCGAGGTGTTCGGTCAGAAGAGGCTGCTGAAGTGGTCGATTCCCGGCATCGCGCACTTCTTCACCATGTGGGGCTTCTTCATTCTCGCCACGGTGTATCTCGAGGCCTACGGCGTTTTGTTCAACCCGGAGTTCCACATCCCGATCGTCGGCCGATGGGACGCCCTGGGCTTTCTGCAGGACTTCTTCGCTGTCGCCGTACTGCTCGGCATCATCGTGTTCAGCATCATCCGGCTGCGCTCCGAGCCCAAGGAGCACGGCCGCGCGTCGCGCTTCTACGGTTCCCACACCGGCGGAGCCTGGCTGATCCTGTTCATGATCTTCCTGGTCATCGCCACGTACGCGTTCTTCCGCGGGGCTTCTGTCAACGCTCTCGGCGACGCCTTCCCCTACGGCCGCGGTGCCTTCTTCTCGCACGGCATGGCGGCCCTGCTGGCTCCCCTGGGCACCACCGCCAACGTATGGATCGAGACCATCGCGTTGATGGGCCACATCGGCGTCATGCTCGCGTTCCTGTTGATCGTGCTGCACTCCAAGCACCTGCACATCGGGCTCGCCCCGATCAACGTCACCTTCAAGCGGCTGCCCAACGCCCTCGGCCCGCTGCTGCCCGTCGAGCACCAGGGCCAGCCGGTCAACTTCGAGGATCCCGCCGAGGACGCCGTGCTGGGCCGCGGCAAGATCGAGGACTTCACCTGG
>JAGRMP010000210.1 GCA_020441225.1 Maritimibacter sp.
GGCGCGCCCGCTGCTTCGGCATGGAAGTGCATTACCACAACCGCCACCGGTTGCACGAAACCGTCGAAGCCGCCTACGAGGCGACCTACTGGCCGAGCCTCGACCAGATGGTGAGCCGGGTCGACATCCTGTCGATCAACTGCCCGCACACACCCTCGACCTTCCATCTGATGAACGCCCGGCGGCTCAGGCTGATGAAGCCCGACGCGGTGATCGTGAACACCTCGCGCGGCGAAGTGATCGACGAAAACGCGCTCACCCGGATGCTGCGCGCGGGCGAACTGGCCGGCGCCGGGCTCGACGTGTTCGAACAGGGCACCGAGGTCAACCCGCGGCTGATGGCGCTGACCAACGTGGTGGCGCTGCCGCATATGGGCTCGTCCACCCGCGAGGGGCGCGAAGAGATGGGCCAGAGGGTGATCTTCAACATCCAGGCCCATGCCGACGGGATCCCGCCGCCGGATCTGGTGCTGCCGGCGATGGTGTGACCCACAGGGTGCTGTCGTCCACTCTGGACTGGAGCTGCGTGATCGCCCCGGAAAACAGGGAACCTGCGGCACGTGGCGGAGCGGAACACGCCGACCGCACCGCGCAGACCTTGCCGATGCCGCGCGGTGTGCCACGTCTGCTTCCGAGAATCTCCGCGACGGGACCTTCCCGGGTCGCTTCGGTCTTTTTGAGGAATGCGTTCGGGGTGTAGGCCTTGCGGATTTGCCGGTCCAGACCACGCCTGCGGACTGGAGTCCGACCTTTCGGGGGCGCTCCTGTCGGGTCGATATTGAATCGTGCCGCCGACAAAAGGCTGCGATCCGGGCGAACTTTTTCCCGAACATCGAAGAAGAGCCGTGGCACCGGCAGGGCTCGGCGGCTTTCAGCCCAGGTGAGTAGTCTCGCGACAAGACCGCGTGAGGGGGCCCGAGGTGCGATGTGCACAATCCGGTGACACATATCGATCGTCTGGGGGTGGTGTTTGTCACGACGTGTGCCAAGGACGACCGACCCAATCCGGCGCATTTGAAAGCGTTGGGCATAGAAAACATCCTGACGCCAAATGAAGCGGCCGCTTTGGTCGGGACCGAGGGAATTGCCGATTGACCTCTCCGGCCCCAGCCCGCACCTTCGCGGTATGTCCCGCGTTGCCGCCCCCCTCCTGCTCTCGGCCCTCGTGGTGCTCGGCGCCTGCGCCCGCCCGCTGTCGCCGACCGAAACGGCGGTGGCCAGAAGCCTGTTCGGCGACACGCTCGATACCAGCCGGGTCACGGTGACCGCGGGTGTCGGCGCGCTGCCGCTGCCACAGCCGCACCGGGCAGCCGCGCCGGCGATGAGCGAGGCGCGCGAGCCACCGGACGACCTCTGCGTGCGCAAGCGCTCGACCAGCCGGACCTGGCGTTGGCCCGCCGCCTTCGTGCTGCGCGACGACGTGTTCTTTTCCTACGATTTCTATCTGTCCGACACCTTTGCGGGCTTTCCCGAAAGCGTGCCCTATCCGAGCGCGCTGATCATGGCGCATGAG
>JAGRMP010000211.1:0-7125 GCA_020441225.1 Maritimibacter sp.
GTCCAGCCGGGCAGGTCGAGTTCTTGCTCGACCTCGTCTTCGAGCGCGTATTTGTCGAGGAAGGCCATGAGGACGCGGCGGCGCTGTTCCTCGTTGGCGGGCGGGTGGGCGCCGAGATAGCTGCGGATCCGCTTGATCCCTTCCTTGGCGATGATCTTGCTCAGGATGTCGAACCCGCCCATGAGCTGGACCTCGGGAGCGAGCCCGGTGACGCTGTGCATCACTTCCGGCCAGATCAGCGGCGTATCCTCGTTGCACCATACGGTGATCGGCGCGTCGGGGTTGGCGGCGCGGATGTCGCGCACCATGTCGGACCAGACCAGCGTATCGGGGTCGATCCCGGCGGCGTATTCGGCGAACGGCGCCTGCTGCAGCCGCGCGTGCAGCGCCGGCACGAAGGTGGCGGGGTTGCGCACGGCGAGGAAGAACTCGACCGGCGTGTCCGGAAACAGATTGGCGAGCGCGAGCGAGGCCGCGCCCGCGCGCGGGTAGAGCCGGCCCGCCCGCAGTGCGCCGGGGTGGTTCGACAGGAAATAGGGGTTCGACAGCACCAGCCGTTCGGTGTCGTCGGCCTCGAGGATCTGTTCGAGCAGCACGTCCTGGGTGTCGGGGCTGGCCCGGCCCCCTTTCAGTTTCTCGAGCACCTGGTTGATGAGCTGCCGGTACCGACCCGGTCCGGGCACCGCGACATTTTCGGCGAGCAGGGTCTTGGTATTTTTCAGCAGCGACCGGACGAGTTGGTCGTCGTCGGTTTCATGCACGCCGAGATGGAACGAAATACGCATGTTGTGCATAGAGCCGCACAAATGCGTGGGATTCGCGGCAATATCTCGGCTTTTCTGGACAGTTGGTTAGGATTCCCCTAGGGATTCGATATGGTTGACCAAAACGCTCAAGTTTCAGCCCCCGCGGCAGCCAACCGGATCCGCGACCGCCTGCCGACGCTGTGGTCCATCGGCGCGGTTGCGATCGGGCTCGCCGTGGTGGCGCCGATCCTGGCGATCCTGTGGTTGGCGCTCGCGCCCACCGAGAACGTCTGGCCGCACCTCTTGGCGACGGTCCTGCCGCGCTATCTGTCGAACACCGCGATCATAGCGGGCGCCGTCGCGCTGATCGCGGCGATGGTGGGGACCGGGAGCGCCTGGTATGTCGCGATGTACCGCTTTCCCGGGTCGCGCTGGCTGGAATGGCTGCTGCTCTTCCCGCTCGCCATCCCGGCCTATGTCGGCGCCTACGCGCTGGTCGACTTCCTGGAATATTCCGGCCCTGTCCAGACCGGGTTGCGCGGCGTTTTCGGCTGGGAGACCGCCCGCGACTACTGGTTCCCCGAGATCCGCTCGCGCTGGGCCGCCGTGGTCGTGCTCGCCGCCGCGCTCAACCCTTACGTCTACCTGATGGCGCGCACGGCGTTCCGCGAGCAATCGGGCGGGATCTACGAGGTCGCCCGGGCGCTCGGCTCCGGCCCGCTGGCGCGGTTCTGGCGCGTGGGGCTGCCGCTCGCCCGTCCCGCCATCGCCGCGGGAACGGCGATCGTGATGATGGAAACCGTGTCCGATTTCGGCGTGGTCGAGTTCTTTGCCGTCCAGACGCTCACCACCGGGATCTTTACCACCTGGCTGGAGCTCGGCAGCGCCGGCGGCGCGGCGCAGCTGTCGATGGTGATCCTCGGGCTCGTCCTGCTGCTTTTGGGGTTGGAAAAGGCGAGCCGGTCGAAGAGCCGCTTCTACCAGGGCGCGCGGCACCAGCGGCCGATCGAGACCATCCGGCTCACCGGTTGGCACGCCTGGCTGGCGACGGTACTCTGCATCGTGCCCTTCGCGGTCGGCTTTCTGCTGCCGGTGGGCGTGATCGGCTGGCACGCGGCGGTCAACGCCGAGGGCTGGCTCGCGCCGGGCCTGCTCACCGCCCTGCGCAACACCCTGGTCGTTGGCGGCGCGGCCGCGGTGGTGACGGTGACGGCGGCGCTGTTCCTGACCTACGGGGTCAAACTGACCGCCTCGCGGCTGCCGCGCAAGATCACGCCGGTCACCACCATCGGCTATGCCGCCCCCGGCGCGGTGCTGGGCGTGGGCATCCTGATCCCGCTCGCCGCCGCCGACAATGCCGTGGCCGACGCGATCTACGCCGTCACCGGCTGGGACCCCGGACTGGTGATGACCGGCACCGCCTTTGCCGTGGTCTACGCCTATTCGGTGCGCTTCTTCGCCATCGCCCAGGGCGCGGCCGAGGCGGCGATGGACCGGGTTTCGCCCTCGCTGCCGATGGCCGCCCGCTCGCTCGGCCGCACCGCCGGTGGCGCGCTGCGCGAGGTCTACGTGCCGCTGATCCGCGGCTCGGTCGGCACCGCGTTGCTGCTGGTCTTCGTCGACAGCGTCAAGGAACTGCCCGCGACGCTGCTGCTCAGGCCGTTCAACTACAACACGCTCTCGACCCGGGTCTACGAGAAAGCCTCGCTCGAACAGATCGGCCAGGCGGCCCCGGCGGCGATGCTGGTGATCGCGGTCGGGCTCGCGGCGGTGGCCCTCGCCGCGCGGGCCAGCAAGTGACGCCGGCCCCCGGGGCAGGGCAAGCGTTCGAACGAAGCCTTGAACGGCGCGCGGCAAATGCCTAAACCTAGCCGCGCGTGCCCCTATAGCTCAGCTGGTAGAGCATCTGATTTGTAATCAGAGGGTCGGGAGTTCGAGTCTCTCTGGGGGCACCACAAGCAATTGAAATCGCAGTGAAATGAGTGACGCGCGAAAGCGTCCGTCCGACTGTCCGAGCCCGTCCGAGTCGGACGGAAGGTCGGCGCGGCGTCCTCCAGGCGCAGCGGGTCGGCGAGGGTGAGGCCGCCGAGCAGGTCGGTGAGATTACCCACGGAGGCGGGGTCGGTCCGGGCCCCAAGGGCGAGGACGTCGAGCGCCCGACGCAGGATCGCCGGCGCCTCTCGCGGCAGTTTTCCGGCAAGCGCGGGTCAAACCGATCCCCGCAGATCGTGGTTCTCCGGGATTGGCGTCACGCGCCGACGGGGTCAGCCGAAATCGAGGAAGGCTTTCAAGAGGTCCTCGCGGTTGAGCATTCCCACCAGCAGCCCGTGGCGGGTGACCGGATAGGTGCGGAACGGCTTTTCGATGAAGGCCTCGGCGGCGGTGACGATATCGGTCTCGACATCGAACGTATCGACCTCGGTCGTGCAATACTGCTCGACCGTGCCGCTCCACTGCCGGTAATAGCTGGCGTTCAGCGCCGAGCGGAAGCAATCCTTCTGCGACAGGATCCCGACGAGCGCGCCCTTGTCGTCGACCACAGGCACCGCGGCCCAGCCGGTATCGACGAAGAGCGCCACGGCCTCGCGGATCGGGATGTGCAGCCGGGTGGTCGGGAACTCGGTCTGCATGACGCTGTCGATATGCTGTTCAGCCATCTGTCTCCTCCCCGGATTGAGCGGTCTTGCGCGGGCAGACCTCGCAGGCCCCGCCGCCGACGCAGGCGAGCCCGCCGCAGGAGCCCTGGGGCGGGCGCCCGGTCAGCATCAGCCCCGCCGCCAGCCCGAGAAAGGCGACGAGAAAGATGGCGAGGGCGAAGAGGAATTCCATGGGTGGCTCCTAGGCCAGGTGAGCGGCGAAATCGCCGGTTATGACGCGGGCGAGACCCGAGCCGTCGCGCAGGAGGAACAGTGCCGGGAGAGCTTGCGCGCGGGCCAGCGCAGGGCCTGCCTCGGGACCGGCGGCCATCAACGCGGTGGCCCAGCCGTCGGCTTCCATCGCGGTCGGGGCGAGCACCGAGACCGAGGCGATGGCGCCCGCGACCGGCGCGCCGGTCTCGGGGTCGATGATATGGCTGTAGCGGCGGTCGTCGAGCGTATAGCCGTTCTCACGGTCGCCCGAGGTGGCGACGGCGGTGCCGTCGAGCGCCAATACGTCCGCGATCCCGGCAACTTCGGGGCGCGGGTCCTCGATGCCGATCTGCCAGGCGCGGCCTTCGGGGTGGCGGCCGGCAGCGATGACCTCGCCGCCCAGGTCAACGAAGAAATCTGCGTGCCCGGCGGCGCGGACGAGGGCCGCGAGCCCGTCGAGCGCATATCCCTTGGCGATGCCGCAGAGATCGAGCGTGAGGCGCGCATCGGGTTTCACCAGCGCCTCGGGGGTCAGCTCAAGCGCGCGCCAGTCGGCGGGCCCGTCCCCGGCGATCGGGCCGAAGCCCCAGCGGGCGACCAGCGGCCCGACGGTCGGGTCGAAATGCCCGGCCGACGCGGCGGCGAGGTCGCGGGCGGCCCGGGCGACGTGGAGCAGATCGGGCGGTGCGGCGCAGGCCCCGGCGCCGGCGCGGTTGAACCGGGTGAGGTCGCTGTCGGCGCGATAGGGCGACATCTGCCGGTCGACCCGGTCGAGGAGCGCCTGCACGGGGGCGACGAGACCGGCCGCCCCGGCGCCCGCGGGCAGGGTGATCCGCCAGCCGGTGGCAAAGGCGGTGCCGGTGACGGTCTCGACCGCGGGCGCGCCGCTCGCGAGCGCGGGGGCGGCCAGCGCGGCGCAGGAGGTGCCGAGGAAAGCGCGGCGGGTGAAGGGTTTGGGCGAAGCGATTGTCATGGGTCAGATCCCGAAATCGTCGTTGAAGATGGTGTGGCGTTCAACCCCGAGCTGGTCGAGCATCCGCAGCACCGCCGAGATCATCACCGGCGGGCCGCAGAGGTAGTATTCGCAATCCTCGGGCGCCGGGTGACGCTTCATATGCGCGCGCACGATCTCGTGGATGAAGCCGGTCTCGCCGGTCCAGCGGTCGCCCGGCGCGGGGTCGGAGAGCGCGGGCGTCCAGGTGAAATTGGGGTGCTTTTCGGCGATCCCCTCGAACTCGTCGGTGTAGAACAGATCGGCCACGGTTCGGGCGCCGTAGAAATAGGACATCTTCCGCTTGGTGCCCTTGCCGATCTGCTCGTGGATCATCGCCCGGAGCGGCGCCATGCCGACGCCGCCGCCGATGAAGACCATGTCGGCCTGGGTGTCCTGGACGTGGAACTCGCCGAAGGGCCCAGAGACGCCGACGGTGTCGCCGGGCTTGAGCGAGAACAGATAGGACGAGACCCGGCCGGGCGGCATCTCCTGTTCCCGGCCCGCGGGCGGCACGGCGAGGCGGATATTGAACACGACCCGGTTCAGCGCCGCGTCCTCGGGCCGGCAGGCGACCGAATAGGCCCGGGTGACGGGCCGGGTCGAGGTGGCGGTGAGCGTGTCCCAGCCGGCGATCTGCCAGGCCTCGGCAAAGGCGTCGGGCACGTCGATGTCGTTGAAATCCATCGCATAGGGCGGCGCCGTGACCTGCATGAACCCGCCCGCGCGATATTTGAAATCGTGCCCCTCGGGCAGTTCGAACACCAGCTCGCGAATGAGCGGCGCCATCATCGTGTTGGACACCAGCCGCGCGGTGACGGTCTCGGCATCGAGCGCGTCGCCCGGCACTTCGACATCGACCGGCCCGCGCAGGGAGGTCTGGCAGGCGAGGCGCATGTTGGCGCGGCGCTCGGCGGCGGAGAGCACGCCTTTCTCGGTGGCGATCGCCTCGCCGCCGCCGGGGCCGGTGACGGTGATCCGGCAGAGCCCGCAGGTGCCCGAGCCGCCGCATCCCGCGGGGATGCCGATGCCCGCGCCGTGCAGCACGCCGAGCAGCTTGTCGCCGCGCTTGGCTTCGATCGTGGTGGTGTCGTTCACCGTGACGGTGAGCGCGCCCTCGGGCACGAGCTGGCGCCTTGCGATCAGGAGCCCGATGGTAAGGGCGAGGACGATGAGGATGATAACGGCGCTGCCGACGACAATTTCACTCATTGCGCCACCATCTGGGCAAAGGCCGAGAAGCCGAGCGACATCAGGCCGGTGAGCAGGAAGGTGATCCCGAGGCCCCTGAGGCCCGCCGGGAGGTCGGCATAGGCGAGCCGCACCCGGATCGCCGACAGAATGATGACCGCGAGGGCAAAGCCCGCGCCGCTGCCAAGGCCGAAGGCGATGCTTTCGGTAAAGCCGAGGTGGCGTTCGACCATGAAGAGCGAGCCGGCAAGGATCGCGCAATGCACGGTGAGCAGCGGCAGGAACACCCCGAAAGCGGCGTAGATCGTGGGGAAGAACCGGTCGATCACCATCTCGGTGAGCTGCACCGTCGCCGCGATCACGCCGATGAAGGCGAGGAGCGAGAGATAGGAGAGGTCGAGATCCGGATAGCCCGCCCAGGCCAGCGCACCGGGCGCGAGGACCGAGGTGTAGATCAGCTGGTTGAGCGGCACGGTGAAGCCCATGGCGGCAATCACCGCGATGCCGAGCCCGACCGCGGTGCCCGGCCGTTTCGACAGCGCCAGGAAGGTGCAGAGCCCGAGGAACAGGGTCAGCGGCATGTTGTCGACCAACATGGCGTTGAGGAAGATGCCGAACAGCTCGCTCATTGCCGCGCCTCCTCCACTTCGGGGGCGGCGAAGTCGGGCGGTTCGGCCTGTTCGGCATAGACGGAGCGCACCACCCAGACGAGACCGCCGAGCATGAAGAAGGCGCTGGGCGCGAGCAGCATGAGGTTGAAAGGCGTGAACCAGCCGCCGGCATCGACCGTGGGCAGAAGCTCGTAGCCGAAGAGCTTGCCGCGGCCGAAGATCTCGCGCAGCGACCCGATCACCACCAGCACCATGGAATAGCCGAGCCCGTTGCCGAGCGCATCGACCATCGACGGCAGGGGCGGGTTGTTGCGGGCGAAGCTCTCGGTGCGTCCGAGCACGATGCAATTGGTGGTGATGAGACCGACGAAGACCGAAAGCCGCTTCGAGATGTCGAAGAAATAGGCCTGCAGCACCTGGTCGATGATGATGACCAGCGAAGCGACGATGGTGATCTGGACGATGAGCCGGATGGTGCCGGGGATGAACTTGCGGATCGCGCTGATGATCCCGGCCGACAGCACCAGCACGGTGGTGAGCGAGGCCGCCATGGTCAGTGCGGTGTCGAGCGAGGTGGTGACCGCCAGCGAACTACAGATGCCGAGGATCTGCAGAGTGACCGGGTTCTGCCGGATCAGCGGGTCGGTCAGCGTGGTCCAGAGGCGCCCTGCCATCTCAGAACTCCCCGCGGCGGATCGCGTCGAGCAGGGGCCCGTAGCCGTCGGGGCCCATCCAGA
>JAGRMP010000211.1:7249-14966 GCA_020441225.1 Maritimibacter sp.
TGTCGTCGCGCAGCGACTTGCCGGCAAAGCTCGCCTGCCAGGCCGGTTCCTCGATCCGCGCGCCGAGGCCCGGGGTTTCGACCTGGGCGGTGACGGTGAGGCCCGCGACCGTGTTCATGTCGCCGCGCAGCGCGATCATCGCCTCGATCACCCCGCCATGGCCGACGCCGTAGATCGGCAGAACCGCGAGCGAGATCTCGTCGCCCGTGCGCAGAAAGAAGACCTGGGCGAGGTCGGGCCGGGTGCCGATCGAGGCGAGGTCCTGTTCGGTGGTGAGCCCGGTCCAGTTCGCCGGGTCCTCGAGCGCGGTGGGCAGATCGACGGGGGCGATGTCGCTGGCAGCGGCCTTGGTGAGGTCGACGACGACGGTCGAGAGCGCGCCGCCCTCGGCCGAGGCCAGCACCTCGGACATGCCCGGGATCGCCGAGATCAGCGCTTCGAGCCGTACCTGCTGTTCGGCGGCGCGGTTGGCGGCCTGGATCGGCCGCAGGATCACGGTCGCGCCGGTCACCGCGAGTGCGCAGACCGCCGAGACCAGGAAGGCCACGAGCAGGGTCTTGGGCCGGCTGTCGATCGGCAGGGCGAGGAATCGTTTCCAGGGGGTCATGGGGGAGATCTCAGTCAAGACGACGTCTCCGGTTGGCCAGCCAAAGGGCGATTGCGATTTCGTCGAGGATCGGCGCGGCGAGCGAGGCGAGCAGCGCCGCGGAGACGACGATCTGCACCGGCGCGGCTTCGCCCCACCAGGTCAGGAATATCGCCGCCAATCCGCCGTAGAGCGCGCCGTTGAGCCAGCGGCCGAGCTTGGTGGCGGCGCTGGTCACCGGGTCGCAGACCAGCAGCACGAGGCCCACGAGCAGGGCGGGGTAGCTGTGGGAAAGGTCGAGCCCGGCGCCCCAGGCGAGCCCGAGCGCCAGCGCGGCGCCGAGCATGAGGCGCAGCGACATCACCCCGGTCACGGCGCCGATCAGCGCCACGGGGAGCGCCGCCCAGCCGACCGGCACGATGATGTCGGGCCAGGGTGCGGAGGGGAAGCCGAAGCCGAGGAAGGCGAGGGTGACGGTCGCGGGGTTGAGCACGTTGCGGCCCCAGCCGCCGAACACGAGCTCGGCGATCACTACGCCGAAGCTGGTCCCGATCAGGAGCGGCACGAGGCCGAGTTCCTGCTGTGCCAGCATCGCCAACGCAAGCGCGGTGACGACCCCGGCCCAGGACGGCGGCTGCGCCCGCGCGAGCATGAAGATCACATGCCAGAAGCCCGCGACGACGAGGAAAAACACCAGCCGCCCGACGGCGTCGACGCCGCCGTGGTGGATCCAGACCGCGGCCAGCGGAAACACCGCCACCAGCCACATGAGCGCAACCGTTTCCCGGTCCCACAGCCCCCGGATCATATCGCGCCTCCTGCGGCTTCTTCGGTTGCCACCGCGTCGAGCATGGCCGCGTGCTGGGCGCGGATCGAGGGCTCGGCCCGGGTCACGTAATCGGCGAGCGCCAGGTCCTCTTCGAGCAGCGACAGCCCGCCGAGGCGGGTGAAGGTCTCGGTGTCGCCGGAGGCGAGCGCGCGCAGGAAGGGCATCGCCGGGAGCGCGCCGCCGAGCGCGAGGTCGAGCGCCGCGGTCGGGATCAGCGGCTTGGGCCGCGAGGCGCGCGCCAGCGCCGCCTGGAACCAGTGCGGCCTGTCGGGGCGGTGGGCGCTTTCGAACACCGTCACCTGCCGGTCGCGCCCGCCGAGCCAATGCGATTCGTGGCCGTCGAGCGCCGAGCCGGTCCAGATTTCATGCGGACCGGGCCGCACATGGCCGTGGCAAAGCTGTTTGAGGTCGGCGCCGGGCTGGCTGCGCACCAGCCGCGCCTCGCGCAGGGCCGGGCCGGCGATGGACACGAGCCGGGTGTCGGCGACATATCCGGTTTCCACAAGCGCGCCGATCGCCGCGACGTCTTCGAGCGCGATGTCCCAGACCGGCGCGTCGATCCGTGCGGGCCGGTGGCGGTGGATCTGTGTCCCGGCGAGCCCGTGCGGGTGGCTGTCCGCGACGGTCACGCTCTTCACCCGCGCGGGCAGGGCGCCGGGGCCGGCAAGCGGCGCGCCCCTGTCGTGACAGAGGAACACCGTCCCCTGCGTCAGCCCGGCAAGTGCCGCGAGACCGCGGGCGAGCGCTTCCTCCTGACCGGCGGTGGCGGCGCGCGGGGCGGGGGCGTGCGGCCGGGTGTCGGCGCCCATGACGAAGATCGCCGCCGGCGCGTCGCCGGGCAGGGGAACGCGGCCGAACGGGCGGGCGCGGAAGTTGCGCCACAGCCCGGTCGCGAGCAGCAGTTCGCGGAGCGCGGCCGGGTCGTCGGTCCCCTTGGTGTCCCAACGATGACGTCCTGCGTCGGGCTCGTGGAAGAACAGCACCGACGACAACCGGTGGCCGGGGCCGAGGCGAATCGCCGCGACCCGTGCGGGCATCGGCGCGGTGACCCGGAAGGCGGGATTGCGGCGCGACGCGAGCACCGGTGCGCCCTGCGCCACCAGCGCGCCTTCGGCGACCAGCGGTTCGACCCGGAAATCCTCCTTGAGCTGCGCGGTCAGCGCGGCCTCCTCGGTGACAACCGTCGCGGGATCGCCCGGGGCTGGCCGTGGCGAAGCGATTCGGACGTTCAGCCCGGAATTGAAAGCGCTGAGCATGGTCATAGCTTGCCGCGGGAGGGGGGCGTTGGTTCCATACCCCGCATCTTGCCGCATCTGAGGGAAAATGCTACCCTCTAAAGTATTCAATAATAAGAATAAATCCATCGTAGCCCTGAACACAAGATGCGGAGGTCGCAATGTCGATGCCTAACCCAACCCGGATTGTCCGTGCCCTGGCGGGCGTTACGGCGATACTCATCCTAGGATTGAGTGTCGGCGCCGCGACGGCGCAGGTGGAAATGTCGGGGCCCGAGATCGGCGAGGGTGCCGACAATAGCCAGCCGGTCTTCGTCATGCCGCGCTCCGGCCCGTTCACGCCGGAGACGGTGGCGATTCCCAATGCCCGGATCATCGCCGCCTGGTCGGGGTCGGGGCATGCCGATTCCTCCGCCGAAGCGTTCCGGCACTGGGACGACGAAGGCGAGATCGATCCGGCCTGCTCCGTTTGCCATTCGAGCATCGGTTTCCGCTCGTTCCACGGCCTCGACGGCAGCGAACCCGGCGTGCCGGAAAGCCCGGTCCCGGTGGGCGGCGTCGTCGATTGCGAAACCTGCCACAACCCCAACCTCGGCACGGTCACCGAGATCACCCTGGCCTCGGGCGTGGTGCATCCGGTGCAGGGCGTCGAAGCGGCCTGCGTGACCTGCCACGGCGGGCGCGAAGCGGGGATCGACGTGGCCGCGGCCACCGAAGGCCTGCCCGATGACGAGCCTAGCGGCGATCTGCGCTTCCTCAACCCGCACTACTTCCTCGGTGCGGCGATGAACCTCGGCAGCTACGGTGGTCTTGGCTATGAGTATCCCGGCAAGACCTATTCCGGCCGGTTCCTGCACGCCCGCCCGGTGGCGACCTGCAACTCCTGCCACGATCCGCACACGCTGAAGATCTCGGAGCAGACCTGCTTGACCTGCCACTTCACCGGCGACCCGGAAGACATCCGGATTGCGCGGGTGAGCTTCGACGGCAGCGGCGACACCACCAAGGGCATCCATGACGACATCGTCGCCAATGGCGACCGGTTGCTCGCGATGATGAAGGACTATGCCGCCGAAGTCGTCGGCACGCCGATGGTCTACAACGGTGACCGCTACCCATACTTCTTCGCCGATGCGAACGGCGACGGGGTCGGCGACGAGGCCGAGGGCCGGGCGGTGGCTTACAACGCCTGGACGCCGCGCCTGCTCAAGGCGACGTTCAACTGGAAAGCGGTTTCCGCCGATCCGGGCGCCTTTGCCCACAACGCGCCCTACGCGCTCGAACTGCTCTACGACTCGATGGAGGACCTGGCCGGTCCGCTCGGGGTCGATATGGACGAGCTCGACCTCATTCGCTGACCCGCGTCTGAGCCGAAACCAGAGAAACGCCGCCCGCGGGATGCCGCGGGCGGCTTTTTCATGTGCGCCGGATGCGGGTGCGGCACAACGTAATGTGACCGGAATCGCGGCGGGCGGCTGCTACCCTCGACGGATTGCAACCGGAGAACCGGTCCCGAAACGCCCCCGGGAGGCGGGCGCCGGGTTTCGACCGGACCTCTGCATTGATCCAGGGAGGTACAAGATGATTGCCAGAAGTTCGATGCTGTTCGCATCCGCGTCCCTTGCCGCCGGGCTGGCCACGACCCCGGTCCGGGCCGACGAAAAAGCCGCCGCCGCCGTGGTCGCCCTCGGGCTGCTCGGCGTTGCGGCCCTGGCGCATCACGACGACCATTACCGCGAGGGCAGCAAGCCGCAGACGGCCGACGAGATCGCCGATTTCGAGCGCGGCTACCGCGACGGGTTGCACAACGAACCCTACGATTCGCGCCATTCCAGCGCCGCCTATGGCAACGGGTTCGACGCCGGTCACAAGGATCGTGCCAACCGTCTCGCCTACAAGCACCGTGACAAGACGGGAGATGCGCCGGATATCGCGATGCGGGCCTGTGTCGGCGAGGCGTCTGCGAAATGGACCCGCAATCCGCGCGACATCCACGTGGTGGCGGCGAAGAAAGGCTCTTTCGCGCAATCCTCGGGCCAGGAATACCTGGTCGAGGTCGCCGCCGGGCACAAGCATGGCGTGTGCAGCGTGAGCCAGAACGGCACCGTCTACAGCGTCGAACACGGCCGGCTGTAACGGGGCGGGGCAGGGCTTGGTACTCAGGTTTCGGTAAGCTCCTCATAATACATGGATTTCCTTTGGAATCCGGGGCGGCGCGCGTCCGGGGCCGGCCGCTGACGGCACGCGGCCGCATTTCTCCCGGCCCGCCTTGGGCCGTGCGCTGCACCCGTCCCCGGGTGCCGCAGGCGTCGCACAACCGTCCGGCGAGCCGGGATCCTGTGCGCTGAAAACGGTGCAAAGGCAGGCGCGGAATCTCTGTTGACAGACTCGCGGGCATTTTATTACCTACCGGTAGGTAAGGAGGAGGACCTTTCATGAAATCGTCAATCAAATACCTGTCCGGGGCGGTGATCGGCGCCGCGCTCACGAGCTTCGGCGCCGCCGCTGTCGCGCAGGACTGGCAGCCCGATCGCCCGATCAACATCATCGTGCCGTGGTCGGCCGGGGGCTCGACCGACCAGGTGACCCGCGTGGTCGCGCCGCTGCTCGAAGAGGCGCTCGGCACCCCGGTCGTGGTCGTGAACCAGCCCGGCGCCTCGGGTTCGATCGGCACCGCCGAAGCCCTGGCCGCGCCGCGCGACGGCTACACCTGGACCGCCAATGCGATCGCCAACAACGCCACCTATGCGGTGACGGGGATGATCGAGAACACTTCGATCGAGGATTACCATATCTACCTGCACGTCGCGAACGTGCCGGTCGTGAGCGTCAACGCCGATGCGCCCTATGCCGATTTCCCGGCGCTGCTCGACGCGATGAAGACCGAGCGGGTCACCATCGGCACCGCCGGGGTCAACTCCTCGGGCGGCATGGCGCTCGCGGCGATCAAGGAAGCCTCCGGCGGCGATCTCACGGCCGAGATGGTCAGCTACGACGGCGGCAACCCCGCGGTCATCGCCGCCGCCAGCGGCGAGGTCATGGCGACCACCCAGCTCGCGGTGGAACAGACCGAGATGATCAAGGCCGGCCGGCTGCGCGCGCTCGCGGTGCTGTCCGACGCGCCGCTCGAGGTCGAAGGCATCGACCCGGTGCCGCCGATCACCGACTTCATGCCCGATTTCCCGGTGGCCGCCGATTACTTCGGCGTGTTCATCCCGGTCGGCGCGCCGCAGGAGGTCTACGACACGGTCGACAAGGTCTGGGCCGACGTCGTGATGAACTCGCCCGAGCTCAAGGCCTATGCCACCGAGCGCGGCGCGGTCTTTGCGCCCTCCTACGGTGACGATGCGCTGGCCGCTGCGATGCCGGTGGTGATCGCCGAGGCCTGTGCCCGGGTCACCCGGGGCGAGGCGGTGATGGATCCGTCCGAGATCGGCATCACCTGCGCCGCGGAGTAAGATCCTCCCGAAGGGGCGGGGGCGTTCGCGCCCTCGCCCCACCCGGACCTGCATCCGGACCTGCACAGGGGCCGAGCCCGGCGGGTCCGGTGTGCGCCCGCTCAACCAG
The DNA here is from genome assembly GCA_020441225.1 of Maritimibacter sp. Next base: position 13,467 of record JAGRMP010000211.1, read on the forward strand.
AACCTCTCGACGGAGTTTCCGATGCGCCTCGATTCCGCGCGTGCCGATCAGGTCTCAGCGCTGGTCTTTTTCGTCCTCGGCGTCGCCATGGCCATCGGCGGCTACACGATGGACCGGCTGGAAGTGCGCCAGATCCACCCCGCTTCTATCCCCGGCCTGGTGCCGATGATCCTGGGCGCGCTTCTGGCCGTCTGTGCCGTCGGGCTGTGGCTGGGCGCACGGCAACGCGAGGACGGGCCCGATACCGACGACGTCTCGCTCGGCAATCTCGGTTTCGCCACCTTCTACACGGTCACCTATGCGCTCGGCCTCGTCGGACGGATGCCCTTCGAACTGGCGACGGGGATCTTCATCACCGTCTTCGTGCTGCATTTCACCTATGAGCGCCTTGCCGAAGGCCGCCATCCGGCGGTCTGGATCGCAAGCGCCGTGATCTACGCCGCGATCTGCTCCGCAGCGGTCTCGGCCCTGTTCCGCTACGCTTTCCTGGTGAGACTGCCCTGATGTCGGTGCTTGGCCCCTATCTCTCCGCGCTCGGCGAATTCACCCAGCCGATCATGCTGTTCCATGTCGCCTGGGCAACGCTGCTCGGCATCTTCATCGGCTCGTTGCCCGGGCTCACCGCGACCATGGGCGTCGCGCTGCTCACCACGCTCACCTATTCGATGGACCGCGACGCGGCGATCCTGGTGCTGATCTGCATGTATGTGGGCGCGATCTACGGCGGCTCGCGCTCGGCGATCCTGCTCAACATCCCCGGCACCCCCGCGAGTGCGGCGACCGCGCTCGACGGCTACCCGCTCGCCAAGGCCGGCCGCGCCCAGTATGCGATGGCGCTTGCGACCGCTGGCTCGGCGCTGGGCACGCTCGTCGGCATCGTGCTCCTCGTCATGGTCGCCCCGCCGCTCGCCGAGGCCGCGCTCAACTTCGGCTCGTTCGAGTTCTTCTGGCTCGCGGTCTTCGGCATCGTCATCTCCGGCCAGCTCACCGGCGGCGTCTCGCCGCTCAAGGGCTACATCGCCGGGATCCTGGGGCTGATGGTGGCCATGGTGGGCTCCGAAGGCATCCACGCCCACGTGCGGTTTTCCTTTGGCTATGACCAGCTTAACGGCGGCATCGCGCTCATTTCGGCGATGGTCGGCGCCTTTGGCTTCGCCGAGGTGCTGACCGCGATCTCGCAACGCCGGCCCGACCTGGTGACCCATTCGGACAAGGCAGACCGGATGCTGCCGCGGCTCGTCGATCTGTGGCGCTACAAGTTCACCGTGCTGCGCTCGGGCGTGATCGGCACCTTTGTCGGCATCATCCCCGGCGTCGGCGAGGATATCGGCGCCTGGGCCTCCTACGCGACGGCGAAGCGCTTTTCCAAGGAGCGCGACCAGTTTGGATCCGGCTCGACCGAGGGGCTCACGGCCGCCGAGACCGGCAACAGCGCGGTGATCCCGGGCGCCCTGATCCCGGCGCTGACGCTGGCGGTGCCGGGTTCCGCCCCCGCCGCCG
>JAGRMP010000212.1 GCA_020441225.1 Maritimibacter sp.
GCGGGGGCGAGGCGGTCGACCCAGTTGCCGCGCACCGCGTCGGAAACCTTTCCCGCCGCTTCCGGCGCCTCTGGCCTATCGCTGTCCACCGCCATATCGTGCCCCCCATGTGGCCGCGCGAGAAAATCCGCCTCTTTGTAGACGCCCCCTTGGGGGAGGGTAAAGCCGTTGCGCTGAGCCGGGACCAGGCGCATTACCTGTTCGCCGTGATGCGGCTCGCCGTCGGCGCGCGGATGGCGCTGTTCAACGGGTCTGACGGGGAATGGACGGCGGACGTGGTCTCGGCGGGAAAGCGCGCAGGCGAGCTTGTCTGCCTCGGTCAAGCGGCGGCGCAGCTCGATCCGCCCGACCTGTGGCTGATGTTCGCCCCGATCAAGAAGGCGCGCACCGATTTCATCGTCGAGAAAGCCGCCGAAATGGGGGCGGCCCGGATTCTGCCGGTGCTGACCGAGTACACCAATGCCGAGCGGGTCAGGGTGGAGCGGCTGCAGGCGCATGCGGTCGAGGCGGCGGAACAATGCGGCGGCACCTTCGTGCCGGAGGTCGCGGCGCCCGAGAAGCTCGCGGTGCTGCTCGACGGCTGGCCCGCGGAGCGGCAGATCCTGTTCGCCGACGAGGCACTGGCGGAGGGTGCCGGTCCCCCGCCGCGCGCCTTCGATAAGGCCGGCGACCGATCCGCACCCTGGGCAATCCTGATCGGCCCCGAGGGCGGCTTTTCGGCGCGCGAACGCGACCGGCTGCGGGCGATGGACAACGCCCACCCGGTGCGGCTCGGCCCGCGCATCCTGCGCGCCGACACCGCCGCCGTCGCCGCGCTGACGCTGTGGCAATCTACGTTGGGAGACTGGTGATGCTGCGCGCGGCCCGGCCGGGTGACGAGCCGAAGATCGATAGGTTTCTCGCGGACCATGCCGAGAGCAGCATGTTCCTGCGCTCGAACCTCGCGCGCCACGGGCTATCGGACCATACGTCACCGCACGGAACAGCCTTTTGGTGGGCGGGAGACGGGGCGGTCACCGCCGTCTTTGGGCTCTCGAACGCCGGCTACGCGATGATGCAGGCGCCGGCTGCGCCGCCCGCGCTCTACGAGGCCTTCGCCGTCCGGATCGCCGGGCGCGCGGTGAGGGGGCTGACCGGGGTGCCGGACCAGGTCGTCGCGACAAAGGAAGCGCTCGGGATATCCGGTGCGGCCTATGCGCTCGACCACATCGAGCCGCTCTATCGCCTGAGGCTCGACGCCTTGCGCCTGCCGCCGACAGATGGCGCGCTGCGGGCCCCGGTCGAACCCGACCGGGCGCTGCTCTACCGCTGGAGCCGCGCCTATGCGGCGGAACTGCACATGTCGGCGCCGGACCAGCTCGACGCCGAGGCGCAGGGGCGCACCGAACGCGCGCTCGACGGCGACGACGTGCGGATCCTTGAGGTCGATGGCGCGCCGGTCGCGATGACCGCGCTCAATGCCCGGCTGCCCGACATGGTGCAGATCGGCGGTGTCTACACGCCCCCGGAGCAGCGCGGACGCGGCCATGCGCGCACGGCCGTCGCTCTGCATCTCGCCGCCCTCCGCGCCGCAGGGGTGGACACGGCGATCCTGTTCGCCTCCGGCCCCGCCGCCTGCCGCGCCTACGAAGCGATCGGGTTCGAACGGATCGGGACCTATGCGCTGTCTTTCCTGAGCGCGCCGGTGGTGATCGGCTGAGCCCGGGCGGCGGCCCGATTGCATCGGGATTTACGATGGAAATCGCCTGGCCTACGATTCGCCCCATGGACCCCGACGACTTTGCCCAACGCTTCGAGGCGCTGTTTCGCGAGACCTACCAGCTCGCGGTGCGGCGGATCGCCGACAAACGGGCGCGGCTGTCGCCCGAGACCACCGGCCTGTTGCTGCATCTCACCGCCACCGGACCGATCCCGGTGAGCGCGCTCGCCCAACACACCGGGCGGGCGCAGTCGACGATGAGCGAGATGGTCGCGGCGCTGATGCACAAGGGCCTCCTGGAGACCGATCCGGATCCGCAGGACGCCCGGCGCCATCTGGTCTGGCTGAGCCCGGCCGGGCAGGCCGCGCTGCAGGAAGCGCTGCAGGTGCTCGACCGCGCCCGGCTCGCTCAGGCTGCCGCAGCGCTTGCCGCCGGGGACCAGGAGACGATTTTGCGAACCTGGGCCCGGTTCAACCGCGCCCTCTCAAAGACGGGAAACCGACATGAGTGACACCTGCCAAAGCTGCGGAATGCCGATCGAGACCGGGCCCTATTGCGTCCATTGCGTCGATGCGGAGGGCAACCTCCAGGGCTTCGAAGAGCGGTTCGAAAAGATGGTGGACTGGGCGCTCAGACGTGGCGGCGACCGGGCGACGGCCGAGCGCGACACGCTCGACTACATGGCGACGATGCCCGCCTGGGCGAGCCATCCGGAGCTGGCCCGCCGCCGCGCCGGCTGAGCGCGCCTTGGCAAGGCGCCGGCGCGGGGTTAGGTTTTCGCGTTGAACGGGGTTTTCCGGAGCGCGGATCTTGGGTTTCTTTCGGGCCGAGGCCACCGAGGCGGTGCAACGCTGGCGCGGCGCGATGGTCGCCGGCGCCGTCTTGGCGCTCGGGCTCTGGTGGGGGTTGACCTCGCTCGGCCTCGTCAGATGGACCGGCTGGGCGCTCGCCGCGGGCGGGGCCGCGATGCTCTGGGCCTCGGTCCAGCGGGCGCGGTTTCACGGCGGCAGCGGCGGTCTCGGCGTTGTCGAGGTGGACGAACGCCAGATCGTCTACCTCGCCCCCGTCGGCGGCGGTTTCCTGTCGCTCGACGGGCTGAGCGAGGTCGCCATTCTCCCCGACCGCGCCGGCTTGCCGATCTGGCGGTTCACGGGGAACGGCGAGCGGCTGAGCGTGCCGGCCTCGGCGGCAGGCACCGAAGCGCTGTTCGACGCGATCACGGCGCTTCCGGGGGCCGACATGGAAGCCGCGATCCGGGCGAGCCGCGGAAGGCCGGAACAAATGGTGGTCATCTGGCGACGCTGACTTGGCGACGCGGAAGAGGGCCGGGACGAAAGCGTTGTCTTTTCGTTAACGCAGGATCGCGCGGCGCGCGGATGTCCTGTTTTAACACGTAATTTCAGCGTGTTGAGAGAAATCCAGGAATCCGGAAATCCGGATTTCTGGATTTGGGCCGCGATGCGCCCGCACGCCCTCCTCCGCGACGCTATGACATTGACACCGCCCCGCACTTCCCACAGGAATCGCTCGAACCCGAACCGACGAGCCCCGGAGGCCCCCATGTCCATTCCCCAGTCCGGCGGCGGACCGATCGAACGTCCCGAACAACTTGCCGAATATCTCGCCTCCGGCTGCAAGCCCAAGGAGGAATGGCGGATCGGCACCGAGCACGAGAAGTTCGGCTATTGCAAGGACACGCTGCGCCCTCTGCCCTATGACGGGCCGCGCTCGATCAAGGCCATGCTCGAAGGCTTGCGCGACACCTATGGCTGGTCGCCGATCCACGAGGGCGGCCATATCATCGGCCTCGAGCTCAAGGGCGCCAATATCTCGCTCGAACCGGGCGGCCAGCTCGAACTGTCCGGCGCGCCGCTCGGGACGATCCACCAGACCTGCGACGAGGTGAA
>JAGRMP010000213.1 GCA_020441225.1 Maritimibacter sp.
ACACGGCCGACGAGGGCACCGTCGAGGTCTTCGGCGAAGCGCTGCCGCCGGGCCAGCCGGGCGCGGCGCTCAAGGCGGGCGTGGGCATGGTGCACCAGCATTTCACCCTCGCGGGCCATCTCACGGTCTTGGAAAACATCCTGCTGGGCACCGAACCCCTGTGGAAGCTGGGGCTGGGCCGGGCGGCGGCGCGCGAGAAAGTGGCGCTGCTGAGCCGGGATTTCGGCCTTGCGGTGCATCCGGATGCGCGGGTCATCAACCTCAGCGTGGGCGAGCGGCAGCGGGTGGAGATCCTGAAAGCCCTCTACCGCGACGCGCGCATCCTGATCCTGGACGAGCCGACCGCGGTGCTGACCCCGCAGGAGACCGACGCGCTGTTCGAGACGATGCGAAAGGCGGTCGACAAGGGGCTCGCGGTGATCTTCATCAGCCACAAGCTGCACGAGGTGATGGCGATTTCGAGCCGCGTGCTGGTGCTCAGGCATGGCAAGCTCGTGGGGCGCGTGGCGACGGCGGAGACCGACCGGCACAGGCTCGCCCACATGATGGTGGGCTCCGAGATCGCCGCCCCTGCCCCGTCGCAGGCGCGGCCCGGCGAGGTGCTGCTGGCGCTCGACGGGGTGCGCACGAAGCCGGTGGGCCACCAGACCCCGCTGGCCGGTGTGTCGCTGGAGCTGCGGGCGGGGCAGATCACCGGGCTGGCGGGCGTATCGGGCAACGGCCAGGGGGCGCTGGCGGCGCTGATCTCGGGGCTGGCGAGCCCGTCCGAAGGCGCGATGACGCTGGGCGGGGAGACGGTCGGGCGGTGGTCGCCGCGCCAGGCGCTCAAGGCGGGGATCGGACGCATCCCGGAGGACCGGCACACCACCGGGACGATCGCCGATTTCTCGCTCACCGAGAACGCCGTTTTGGAGAATTACAGCCGCGCACCGGTGAGCCGGCGGGGCTGGATGGATTGGGGAGCGGCAAGGGCCCAGGCGGAAGAGATCATCGCGACGCATGATGTGCGCTGCCCCGGGCCCGACACGCGCATCCGCCTGCTTTCGGGCGGCAATATGCAGAAGCTCATCCTGGGCCGGGTGCTGGAGAGCGGGCCCTCGATCATCCTCGCGAACCAGCCGGTGCGGGGGCTCGACATCGGCGCGGTCACCTACGTGCAGGAGCGGCTGATCGCGGCGCGGGACGCGGGCGCGGCGGTGCTGCTGATCTCGGAGGATCTCGACGAGATCATCGCGCTCAGTGACGTGATCCGGGTGATCTCGGACGGGCGGCTGTCGCCGGAATTCGGCCGGGGCACGATGACGCCCGCCGAGCTCGGACAGTGGATGGCGGGACAGGGATACGACGATGCGGCTTGAAGCGATCCCCCGCCCCTCGCCGCTCCGCCGCTTCGGCCTGCCAGTGTTAGCCCTTGTGCTAACTTTCGTCCTTGGCGGCGTTCTGGCGCTCGCGGCGGGGGCCGATCCTTTCGCCACGTTCGGGCTGATCGTGACCGGCGCGGTGGGGACGAAATTCGCCCTGCTTGAGACACTGAACCGGGCGACGCCGCTCATCTTCACCGGGTTGGCCGTGGCGGTCGCGTTTCGCGCCAAGCTGTGGAACATCGGGGCGGAGGCGCAGCTCTATGCGGGCGCGCTGGCGACGGTGATCGTCGGCACGGGCCTCGGGCTGCCCGGCTGGATGCTGATCCCGCTGATGGCGCTGGCCGCGGTGGTTGCGGGCGCGGTGGTGCTGCTCGGGCCGGTGCTGCTCAAGACAAGGCTGGGGGTGGACGAGGTGGTGACGACGCTGCTGTTCAACTTCGTGATGATCCTGTTCGTCTCGATGCTGCTGGAAGGACCTTTGAAGGACCCGATGGGCATGGGCTGGCCGAAATCCTCGCCGATCCCGAAGGATGCGCGGCTGCCGCGGCTGGTCGAGGGGCTCAGGCTGCACTGGGGCTTCGGGCTCGCGCTGATCGCGGCGGTGGCGGTCTGGGTGATGCAGGCGAAGACGACGCTGGGCTATGAGATAAGGGCCGTGGGGCAGAATGCCGAGGCCGCGGCCTTCGCGGGCATCCCGGTAGGGCGGGTGATGGTGAAGACGGCGCTCATTTCGGGCGGGCTCGCCGCACTTGCGGGGTTCTCGGAAGTGGCCGGGCTGCGCGGCAATCTCACGCTCGATGTGAGCCCCGGCTTTGGCTACACCGGGATCATCGTTGCGATGCTCGCCTTGTTGCACCCGTTGGGCGTGGTGGGCACAGCGCTGTTCGTCGCGGGGATCTTCGTCGGCGCCGACAGCATGAGCCGGGCGGCGGAGGTGCCGACGTACATTGCCGACATCCTCGTCGCCGCGGCGCTCCTGTTCATGGTGCTGGCGCTGGCGCTTACACGGTTCCGGATGGTGCGCGGATGAGCGAGATTGTCGATATCCTGATTTCCGCGAGCTTCTGGGCCGCGGTGCTGCGGATCGCCTCGCCGCTCATTTTCGCCACCATGGGCGAGCTGATCTGCGAGCGCGCGGGGGTGCTGAACCTTGGCATCGAAGGGATCATGGTGGCGGGCGCATTTGCCGGCTGGATGGCGGTCTATGCCGGGCTCGGGCTGTGGTGGGGCGTGGGGGTCGCCCTGCTGGTCGGCATGGCGTTCGGGCTGTTGCACGCGGGGCTGACGGTGGTTTTTGGCCTGTCGCAGCATGTGGTCGGGCTCGGGATCACGCTGCTCGCGACCTCGGCGAGCTACTACGCCTACCGGCTGAGCCTGCCGGAGGTGACCTCGCCGCCCAGGATCGAACCGTTTCAGCCGCTGCAGATCCCGGTGCTGTCGGATATCCCGTTCCTGGGGCAAGCGCTGTTTTCGCAGACGGCGCTGACGTATCTCGCGTTTTTCACAGTCGTCGCGGTGGCGCTGATCCTGACCCGCACGCCGCTCGGGCTGGCGGTGCGCGCGGTGGGCGAGAACCCCTCGGCCGTCGAGGCGCAGGGGCTGTCGGTGACGGGCATCCGGGTGGGCGCGGTGGTGGCGGGCTCGGGGCTGATGGCGGTGGGGGGCGCGTTCCTGACCATGTCGGCCTTCAGCTCGTTCTTCTTCGAGATGATCAACGGGCGCGGCTGGATCGCGATCGCGCTCGTGGTCTTCGGCGCCTGGAGCCCGTGGAAGTCGCTGCTGGGCGCGCTCCTGTTCGCCGCTTTCGACGCGCTGCAGATCCGGTTGCAGCAGACGGCGCTGGGCGCGGATATTCCCTATCAGGTGTTCCTGATGATCCCCTTCATCCTGTCGATCCTGGCGCTGGTCTTGATGTCGCGCCGGGCCAATGTGCCGGCGGCGCTGATGGTGCCCTACAACCGCGGAGAACGCTGATGGCGGAGTTCGATATTCTGGTGACGGGCGGGGTGCTGCCCGATGGGTCTCAGGCAGATATCGGGATACGCGCCGGGGTGATCGCCGCGATTGGCGCGCTCGACGGGAGCACCGCGGGCGAGGTGATCGATGCGACCGGCGATCTGGTGTCGCCGCCCTTCGTGGACCCGCATTTCCACATGGATGCGACGCTCTCCTACGGGACGCCGCGGATCAACGCGAGCGGGACGCTGCTGGAAGGCATCGCGCTTTGGGGCGAGCTGCGCGAGGAGGCGACGGTCGAGGAGATGGTCGACCGGGCGCTGAGCTATTGCGACTGGGCGGTCAGCCAGGGGCTCTTGGCGATCCGGAGCCACGTCGACACGACGCCCGCGCATCTGCGGGGTGTCGAGGCGATGATCGAGGTCCGCGAGAAGGTTGCGCCCTATCTCGATCTGCAGCTCGTCGCCTTTCCGCAGGACGGGCTCTACCGGGCCGAGGGCGCGCGGGACAACCTGATCCGGGCGCTCGACATGGGGGTCGATGTCGTGGGCGGCATTCCGCATTTCGAACGCACGATGGCGGATGGGCGCGCCTCGGTGCGGGACCTGTGCGAGATCGCCGCCGAGCGGGGCCTGCCGGTGGACATGCATTGCGACGAGACCGACGATCCGATGTCGCGGCATATCGAGACGCTGGCCTATGAGGCGCACAGGCTGGGGCTCGGCGGACGGGTCGCGGGCTCGCACCTGACCTCGATGCATTCGATGGACAATTACTATGTCTCGAAACTGTTGCCGCTGATTGCCGAGGCGGGCGTGGCGGCGATCCCGAACCCGCTTATCAACATCGTGCTGCAGGGGCGGCACGACACCTTTCCGAAGCGGCGGGGGCTCACCCGGGTGAAGGAGATGCAGGCGATGGGTATCCCCGTCGGCTGGGGGCAGGATTGCGTGCGCGATCCGTGGTATTCGCTCGGCACGGCGGACATGCTGGACGTGGCCTTCATGGGGCTGCACGTGGGGCAGATGACGTCGCCGGAAGAGATGCGGCGCTGCTTCGACATGGTGACCGAGGTGAACGCCGCGATCATCGGGGTGGAGGGCTACGGTCTATACGAAGGCGCGGTGGGCTCGCTCGTGGTGCTCGATGCGGGCGACCCGATCGAGGCGGTCCGGCTGAGGCCCGACCGGCTGGCGGTGATTTCGAAGGGCAAGGTGGTGTCGCGCCAGGCGCGCAACGATCCGGGGCTGAGCCTGCCCGGGCGGCCCGGGAGCGTGCGGCGGCGGCATCCGGTCTGAGCGAGACTTAGGGCGGGACGGAAAGACCGGGCCCGAACTGCATGCAGCCGGACCCGGTCGGCGGGGGTCAAAGGGATGGAAGCCCCCCGCTGTCGGCGAATTGCGATCAGTGCCTGTGTTCCCCGACCGGGCAGTCGCCCTCTTCGGAGAAGCAGGCGTCGGTCCTGAGTTCGAGCCACATCGCGTTCAGCACCGCGAAGAGGGCGGCGAGGGGCAGGCCGAGCATCCAGGCGAAATACCACATGGGAGGTCCTTTCAATGTTGGGGCGCGTGGCCGCAGCCACCGGAACCGCAGCCGCCGGGACCGTGACGATGTCCGTGGCCGTGACCGTGGTGGCCGTGCAGATCCGGGATGCCGGTCGTCTCGGAGAGCGCACGGCGCAGCGCGGGCAGGTGCCGGTCGCGGGTGCGGGCGGTGAGCGCGTCGAACAAGCCAGCGAGCGCGGGCGCGTCCGCCGCCGCAGGGATCAGCGCGGCCTGGTACCGGGCGAGCCGGGCGGTTTCGGCGGCGATCCCGGCGATGCAGGCGGCTTCGCGGGTCGCTTCCAGGCCGGTCGCAGGGGCTTGCCCGGACGCGCGCGGACCCTTGGGCACCGCGATCCCGTAGGCCCTGGCGAGGGTGGCGAGCGCCGCCACGCGCCGCCGCTTGGCCTTGAGGTGCTTGGCGAAAGGCGAGACGTCGCCAAAGACGGCGATCCGCCCGGCACAGGTTTCGGCGGCCTGGGTCTCGTCCGCGAGCGCGGCGAGGAGCGCTTCCCGCGCCGGGTCGGGGAGTATTGCGCCGGGCGCGACCGCTTTCGCGGCCGCATTGGCGGTTTCGATCAGGTGACAGCTCATGGCACGCCTCCTCAATAGACCGAGTGGGAGTTTTCGGTGACGTCTTCCACCGTGACCTTGCCCCAGAGCACTTTGTAGACCCAGGAGGTGTAGGCGAGGATCAGCGGCATGAAGATCACCGTAACCACCAGCATGACGAACAGGGTCTGGTGCGAGCTCGACGCATCCCAGACGGTGAGCGAGCTGTTCGGATCGACGGTCGAGGGCAGGATGAAGGGAAACATCGTCAGCCCGACCGATGAGATCACGCCGAGGATGCCGAGCTTGGAGGCGAGCAGCGTCGAGACCTCGCGGCCCGCGCGCAGGCCGAGGACGGCAAGCGCGATGCCGAGGAAGCCGAGCGCGGGCGCGATGGCGATCCAGGGCCGCGCGGCATAGGCGTCGAGCCAGGAGCCGCCGCGGGTGACCTCGGAATAGAGCGGGTTGGAGGGGCCGTCCTTCACCACTTCGCCGACGATGGCGAAGCCGTCGACGCCGAGAGCGAGCCAGAGCCCGGCGAGCGCATAGGTGACGAAGGCCACCACGCCCGCCCAGGTGCCGATCTCGCGCGCCCGCAGCGCGACGATGCCTTCGGCCTTGAGGCTGAGCCAGGCGGCGCCGTGCATGATGAGCATCGACAGCGAGACGACCCCCGCGAGCAGCGCGAAGGGGCGCAGGAGGCCGACGAATTTGCCGAGCGCGGAGCCGTCGTACATCGGCATCAGGTCTTCGGTGAGGTGGAAGGGCACGCCGAGCAGCACGTTGCCGACCGCCACGCCGAAGAGCAGCGCGGGCACCGCACCGCCGATGAACAGTGCCCAGTCCCAGCTCTCGCGCCAGCGCTGGCTGTCGCGCTTGGAGCGGTATTTGAAGCCGACGGGGCGCAGGATGAGCGCGGCGAGCACGGTGAACATCGCGAGGTAGAAGCCCGAGAAGCTCACCGCGTAGAGCGGCGGCCAGGCAGCGAAGATCGCGCCGCCGCCGAGGATGAACCAGACCTGGT
>JAGRMP010000214.1:0-3005 GCA_020441225.1 Maritimibacter sp.
GCGGCGGGGCGACGGCGCTGGCGGTCGCAAGCGACAACGCGCTCGACCGGTTCGCGACCTGGGAGGACGTGGTCGCGCTGATCCGCGCCAACCGCGACGGGATGCTGCGCTACGAGGTCGAGAAATACATCCGCCTCGCGCGCTACCAGCCCGGCCGGATCGAGTTCACCCCGACCGAGGATGCGCCGCGCGATTTGGCGGCGAAGCTCGCGGGCCGGCTGCAGGGCTGGACCGGGGCGCGCTGGGGGGTGACGGTCGTGGGCGGCGCGACCGCGCCGACGATCGACGAGACCCGCAACGCCGAACGCACTGCGCTGGAGGCGGAGGCCAGGGCGCATCCCCTGGTCAAGGCGGTGTTCGCGGCCTTTCCCAAGGCGAAGATCACCGAGATCCGGACCCTCGAAGAGATCGAGGCCGAGGCCCAGGCCGAGGCGCTGCCGGAAATCGCCGAAGACGAGGACGACGAGGACTGGGATCCGTTCGAGGACCGATGACCGGGGTGTGCGAGCTCGCACAGGGTTTCAAGTCTTTGAACTATATACAGATAGCGCTAACAACTTTTTCGCGCGCGACACGGCCGCACAGACGGCCGCACAAGGCGTCGTGGCTTGTCGGCCCCGGCCCGAGCCCCTATCTTCTCCGCAACCCGCAAAGGAGAGACAGATGTTGAAAGGCCTGGGAAATCTCGGCGACATGGCCAAGATGATGAAATCGATGCAGGACATCCAGGGCCGGATGGCCGAGGCGCAGGAAGCGCTCGACCGGATCACCGTGACCGGCGAAGCGGGCACCGGGCTGGTCAAGGCGACCGCGACCGCCAAGGGCGAGCTGACCGCGCTCGATATCGATCCTTCGATCTTCGATCCGAACGAAAAGGAAGTGGTCGAGGACCTGATCCTCGCCGCGATCAAGGACGCGCAAGCCAAGGCCGCGCAGCGGATGGAGCAGGAGATGGCCAAGGTCACCGAAGGGCTCGGCCTGCCCGCCGGCATGGCGAACCCGTTCGGCTGAGGCGGTGACGGTGGCCGGGGTGCTGCGGTTTTCCCGCCAGGATGCAGCGGCGCTGCCGCTGACGCCCGAGACCGTGGAAACGGTGATCGCGCGGACCCGCACGGCCAACCTGGCGCAGATGCTCGTCGCGATCCTGCTGGTGGCCGGTCTGCTGCTTGCGGGCCGTTCCGTGCCCGGGGCGTTCGCGCCCCTGTTCTACGGCGGCGCGGCGCTCGCCATGTGGGGCGTGCTGGGGGCGGCGCTGTCGACCTGGGACCATTTCCGCACCGCCCGGCCGCTGCGCACCCATCCGGGCCTGGACCTCGCCCGCGAGAGCGACCCGCGCCGGTTCTGGCAGGCGCACCGGGGCCTGTTTCCCTATTTCTCGAGGTAGACCATGAGCGACGCCCCCCGCGAGATCGAAGAGCTGATCGAGCTCATGGCCAAGCTGCCCGGGCTGGGGCCGCGCTCGGCCCGGCGCGCGGTGCTCTATCTGATCCGCAAGCGCGGCCTGCTCCTGCACCCGCTGGCCGACGCGATGCACGCGGTGGCGGTGAGCGCGCGCGAATGCGTGAGTTGCGGCAATGTTACCACCACCGAGGTCTGCGAGATCTGCTCGAGCGAGAAGCGCGCGACCGGCGAGCTCTGCGTGGTCGAGGATGTCGCCGATCTCTGGGCGATGGAGCGCGCGGGCGTCTTCAAGGGCCGCTACCATGTGCTGGGCGGCACGCTTTCCGCGCTCGACGCGGTGGGGCCGGACGAGCTGCGGATCCCGAAGCTGGTGGCGCGGGTGGCGGAGGAAGGGATCACGGAAGTGATCCTGGCGCTCAACGCCACGGTCGACGGCCAGACCACGGCGCATTACCTCGCCGAGGAGCTGGAAGGGCGCTGCACGGTGACCTCACTCGCCCAGGGCGTGCCGATCGGGGGCGAGCTCGACTATCTCGACGACGGGACGATCACGGCGGCTTTGCGGGCGAGAAAGGCGATGTAGCGGGGCGCTGCGGGCGGGGCCGGGCAAAAGTCTTTTGAAGACTTTTGCGAAGCGATTTCACAAATCGCTTGCCCGGCTCAATCCGCGCCGCCGGTCTCCACCTCCAGGTCGAAGGCGGCGGCCATGAGCGCGCGGGTGTAGTCCGACTGCGGCGCATCGAAGATCTGCTCCGCAGGGCCCGCCTCGACGATGTCGCCCTCTTTCATCACCATCACCTTGTGGGCGAGCGCCCGCACCACCTTGAGATCGTGGGAGATGAACAGATAGGCGAGCCCGTGTTTGCGCTGCAGCTCGCGCAGGAGCTCGACGATCTGCACCTGCACGGTCATGTCGAGCGCCGACGTGGGCTCGTCGAGCACCACGAGGCGGGGGCGCAGGATCATCGCCCGGGCAATGGCGATGCGCTGGCGCTGGCCGCCGGAGAACTCGTGCGGGTAGCGGTGCATGGTGGCGGGGTCGAGCCCGACCTCTTCCATGATCTCTGCGACCAGCACTTCCTGGTCGGCGGGCGCGCTGATGCCGTGGACGCCCAGCCCTTCGGCGATGATCTCGGCCGCGGTCATGCGCGGGGAGAGCGAGCCGTAGGGGTCCTGGAAGACGATCTGCAGGTTGGAGCGGAGCGGCTTCATGCGTTTCGCAGAGAGGTCCTGGATCTCGCGACCCAGAAAGACGATCCGGCCCTGGCTTTCGATCAACCGCATCATCGCGAGCGCGAGCGTGGTCTTGCCCGAGCCGCTTTCGCCGACGATGCCGATGGTCTCGCCTTCGCGCACCGAGAAGCTCGCGGCGTTGACCGCCTTGATATGGCCGACGGTCTTGCGCAGGAGGCCGCGGGTGATCGGGAACCAGATCCGCAGGGCGTCGGCGGCGGCGATCTCTTCGGCGCCGTCCGGGACCGGGTCGGGCGTGCCGGTGGCCTCGGCCGAGAGCAGCATCCGGGTGTAGGGGTGGCGCGGATCGGCGAAGATGTCGGCGGTCTTGCCGGCCTCGACGATTTCGCCGTTCTGCATCACGCAGACCC
>JAGRMP010000214.1:3124-3336 GCA_020441225.1 Maritimibacter sp.
CTCGTCGGCGATCAGCAGGTCGGGGGTGTTGGCGAGGGCCATGGCGATCATCACCCGCTGGCGCTGGCCGCCGGAGAGCTGGTGCGGGTAGCTGGCGAGCCTTGTCTCGGGGGCGGGGATGCCGACGCGGGTGAGCAGCTCGAGGATCCGCTTGCGCACCGCCTCGCCGCTGACGCCCTGGTGCAGTTCGATCGACTCGCGGAGCTGCTTTT
>JAGRMP010000214.1:3378-4008 GCA_020441225.1 Maritimibacter sp.
GCTCCTGGAAGATGAAGCTGATGTCATTGCCGCGGGTGGCGCGGAGTTCGGACGCGCTGGCGCCGACCATTTCGCGGCCCTCGTAGCGGATCGACCCGCCGATCCGGGCGCTGTCGGGCAGCAGCGAGACGGTGGAGAGCGCGGTGACGGATTTGCCGGAGCCGGATTCGCCCACCAGCGCGACGGTCTCGCCCTTGTCGACGTGGAAGCTCACGCCCTTGACGGCCATGTGCTCGGCGCCGTCCTGGCGGAAGCTTACGGTGAGGTTCTGGACGTCGAGCACCTTCATTCGAAGGTCTTTCGCGGGTCGAAGGCGTCGCGCACGCCTTCGAAGATGAAAACGAGGAGCGAGAGCAGCACGGTGAAGGTGATGAAGGCGGTGAAGGCGAGCCAGGGGGCCTGGAGGTTCTGTTTCGCCTGGCGGGTAAGCTCGCCGAGCGACGGGGCCGAGGAAGGCAGGCCGTAGCCGAGGAAATCGAGCGCCGCCAGGGTGCCGATGGTGCCGGTGATGATGAAGGGCAGCATGGTCAGCGTCGCGACCATGGCGTTGGGCAGCATGTGGCGGAACATGATCTTCCAGTTCGAGACGCCGAGCGCGCGGGCGGCGCGGACATATTCGAAATTGCGCGC
>JAGRMP010000215.1 GCA_020441225.1 Maritimibacter sp.
CGGCCATGCCGTGGCGCAGCACCTTCACGCGGCGCGAGCCGACGTTGATCTCGGAGACGTGGAAGAACTTCACCTCCGGCACCGGGCCGCCGTTGATCTTTTCGAAGATCTTGTCGGCGTCGGGGCCCTGGAGCTGGAAGCGGTAATGGGTGCGGTAGATCGCCCGGCCGTCGGGGCGCGAGTCGGAGCGCGGGTCATGGCTGACCTTGACGTTCCACTTGCCGATGGCGGCCTGGAACATGAGCCAGTTCGAGACCGGGGCGCGGCCCACGGTGAGGAACTTGTTGGGTTCGAGCCGGAAGATGATGTGGTCGCCGATCACATGGCCGGCGGGTGTGACGGGCACGAAATGCTTGGCCCGGTCGGTGCCGAAATTGGCGAAGCTGTTGATCCCGACATGGGAGAGGAAGGCTTCGGCGTCGGGGCCTTCGATGGTGACCTCGTCCATGTGGTGGGTCTGGTCGTAGAGCACGACCGAGTCGCGCCAGGCCTGCTGCTCGGAGCGCCAGTTGGTGAACTCCGGCGCGACGACCGGGTAGACATACATCCCGATCTTGGAGTTGCGCAGACGGTCGACGATGTTGCCGGCCTGCATGATGTCTTCGAGACTGCTTGCCATGTTTTCCTCCCGTGGCATTCGATGTATACATTTCTCGCGATCTGCCGCACCGATTTCAAGAAAATTCCGCGCGACAGCGCAATTCACCGGTTCCGGGGCCCAAAATCGGCCCGATCTGAATACATTCTGACCGTCAGTCGACGATCAGCGCCAATCCGGGCAGCATTTCGCCCGAATCGCCCGCCGAGCGGGTCGCCTCAAGGTTCCCGCGCGCGTTGCGCGCATGTTCCCGCGCGATCGCCTCAGCCCGCACCCCTTCGCGCGCGCTTATCGCCTCGACAAGCGCGCGGTGCTGGGCCTGGCCGATGATCATCGCCCGGTGCGCGACCACCCCGTCGGCGCGCCCGAACACGAAGGCCGAGGGCGAGGCGAAGGGCAGCGACTTGACCCGTTCAAGCTCGGCCTCGATGATCTCGCTGCCGCAGAGCCCCGCCAGCGCATCGTGAAACGCCGCGTTCAACTCGCTGTAGCGGTCGAAGTCGGCCTCTCCGTCCGACGTCCAGACGGTCGCATCAATGTCGCTCACGATTGCTCTGATTTCCTTGAGTTTTTTAGGATTCGCGCCGCGCTCCGCCGCGAGCCGGGCCGCGGTGCCTTCGAGCACGCCGCGCAACTCCATCGCGTCGATCACATCGGCATAGGTGAAGGACCGCACCATGAAGCCGCCGCCGGGCGCGCGTTTCAACAGCCCCTCCTCGGCCAACCGCGACATCGCCTCGCGCACCGGCGTGCGGGAGATGTTCAACTCTTCGGCCAGCGCGACCTCGTAAAGCCGGGTACCACCGGCCAGCTCGCCCTGGATGATCCGCTGGCGCAGATCGTAGGTCGCCCGTTTGGTATGCGTGCTGCCGCGCTCGTCCGCCATGCCAGCCCTCCATGTACACATATCCATGTATACATTGGCACAGCGAAAAAGTCACAACCATTACTGCCGTCCGGAGCCGGAACCTCAGACGGGACGGTCTGCGAGGATCACCCGCGGATCGTCCGTGACCAGCATCTCGACCAGGTGCGGACGGTGGTTGCGCACCGCGCGCTGGTTGACCGAGCCCTTGTCGGTCACCTCGCCGCGGTCGAGATCGAGCGGGTTGAGCAGGATGATGGCCCGCGGCACCCTGAGCGACGAGCCGGTGGCGGTGGCGTTATAGACCCCGAGCCGCCGGGCGATCTCGGCCCGCAGGGTCTCGTGGCCGTAGAGATCCGCATCGGACAGCGCCTCGCCCCCCGGCACCAGCTCGGCACATTCGGGCCGGAACGGCACCAAGAGCGCGCCGAGCTCGTCCCTGCCCTCGCCCACGATCACCGCGTCGCGCGCGAGCCCGCCGAGCGCGTCGATCAGCTTGGCGCGCAGGGTGCCGACCGAGACCCAGGTGCCGGTCGACATCTTGAAGTTTTCCGCCGTGCGCCCGTCGAAGAAGAACCCCGCCGCGGCATTGCCCTCTTCGGCGAAGCGCAGCGCGTCGCCGAGCTGGTAGTACCCCTCGGCGTCGAAGGCCTCGGCAGAAAGCTTCGGATCGCGCCAGTAGCCCGGCGTCACGTTCGGCCCCTTGATCCGCGCCTCCCACTTGCCGTCGTTCGGCACCAGCTTGAGCGTGATCCCCTTGGCCGGTACGCCGACATTGCCGGGGCTCGACTGCTGCTCGGTCTGGAACAGCGCGAACGGCGCGGTCTCTGTGGCGCCGAGGCCGGTCGAAAGCAGGATCGCTTCGCCGGTCGCCTTGACCGCCGCCGCCATGAGCTCGTCCCAGGTGTGCTGCGCCATCGCGGCGCCCGCGTAATACATGAGTTTGAGGTCCGCGAAGAAGGTCTGGGCGAGCTCCGGGTCCTCTTCCATCGCGCGCAACAGCATCTCGTAGCCCGCGGGCACGTTGAAATACCAGTTGGTCCGGATCTCGCGCAGATTGCGAATGGTCTCGGCCATGCCCGCGGGCGTGGGCCGGCCGCCGTCGAGATAGAAGGTGCCGCCGTTGTAGATCGCCACGTTGAACATCAAATTGCCGGCAGCAACGTGGTTCCAGGGCGCCCAGTCGAGGATGATCGGCGGCTCGTCGCGCAGGTAGGCGTAGCAGTCGGTGACCTGCTCCATATTGGCGCAAAGCATGCGCTGGGTCTGGATCACCGCCTTGGGGTTGCCGGTGGTGCCGGAGGTGAACATGAACTTGGCCACCGTGTCCGGCCCGGTCGCGGCGCGCGCGGCATCGACCGCCTCGGTGGCTTCGGTATCGAGCAGCCCCTGCCAATCGGCCTCGGGCCCGGTCACGCCAAGGCGCGGCAGCCAGGGGAAGGCGGCGTTGATCGCGGGCGCGAAGGCGTGGAGATCGTCGGCGAAGACCGCGCCGGGCGTGATCTGGTCGCGGATGCCGTGCAGCTTGGAATGGTCGGACGAGGCGAGCGAATAGGCCGGCGCCAGTGCTGCCGAGGGGATACCGACATATTGCGCGCCCAGCGCCATCAGCGCATGCGGAATGGAATTGCCCGAGAGGATCACCAGCGGCCGGTCGGTGGTCAGCCCGAGGTCGAGCAGCGCCTGGCCGATCGAGCGCACGTAGCTCAGTGCCTCGCCATAGGTGACCTTCTGCCAGTCGCCGCCGCGTCCGCCCGGCCCGGGCGCGCGCTCGGCCATCCAGGTGCGGTGCGGATCGACCGCGGCCCAATGCTCGAGCCGCTCCGACATCGTGGCCGGGTGCGCGCCGAGCGGCGCGGCCTGCGCCACCAGGATGCTGCCGTCGTCGCGCTCGGTGGTGACGATCTCGGCCTCCCAGAGCTTCACCGGGCGCAGCTTGGGTGCGTCTGCGGTCGACAGAGTCATGGTGTCCTCCCTCTCCTCGGACGAGCCTTCTCCCGAGGCGCGTTCGATTCTTACGAAAAATAGTTTACGGGGAAACTTTTTCTATGGATAGTGATTTCAGACGACTCGAAAACGAGCGCCACGGGAGGAGCTATTGGAGTACCTGAGCTACGAACTGCGTGGCGACGTCGCCGTGCTGGGGCTGAACCGTCCCGGCAAGCGCAACGCGATCTCCGACGCTTTCATCGAAGAGCTGGCCGAGGCGATCCGCCGGGCCGAGCGCGAGGCCAAGGCGGGCGTGATCCACGGCTACGGCCCGCATTTCTGTGCCGGGCTCGACCTCGCCGAACATGTGAAGAAAACCCCGTTCGAAGGCGTCCATGGCTCGCGGCGCTGGCACGAGGTGTTCGGCTGGCTTCAGCGCGGCAAGCTGCCCTGGTTCGCCGCGCTTCACGGCGCGGTGGTGGGCGGCGGGCTTGAGCTGGCTTCGTCGGTGCATGTGCGGGTGGCCGACAAGACCGCCTTTTTCGCCCTGCCCGAGGGCCAGCGCGGGATCTTCGTGGGCGGCGGCGCTTCGGTGCGCACGGCGCGGCTCATGGGCGTGGCGCGAATGACCGACATGATGCTCACCGGCCGCTCCGTCGATGTCGATACCGCCGAACGCTGGAACCTGGTGCAATACGTGGTTGACGAGGGCCAGGCGCTGGACAAGGCCGTCGCGCTTGCCGCCCATGCCGCGACCAACGCCGAGATCTCCAACTATGCCATCATCCACGCGCTGCCCCGGATCCAGGACATGGGGGTGGACGACGGGCTGTTCGTCGAGAGCTTCATCGCCTCGTTCACCGCCACCAGCCCCGAGGCCGAAGAGCGGCTCAACGCCTTTCTGCAGAAGAAGGTCGGCAAGGTGACCCGGCCCGACGGCGGCGGCGTATGAATGCGCTGAAGGAATCCTTCGACGACGAACGGGTCGAGCTCGGCGAGATCACCGGCTCGCTCGGCTTTTTGTTGCGCATGGCGCAGCTCAAGGCCTTCGACTACTTCTTTCGCACCCTGGAGGGCGAAGACCTGCGCCCCGGCGAGTTCACGGTGATCTGGGTGATCCAGCTCAATCCCGGGCTGCGCCAGGGTACGTTCGCGCGCTACCTGCAGATCAAGCCCGCGCATATGACCAAGCTCATCGCCCGGCTGGTCGACCAGGGGCTGGTGCACCGCGAAGTGCCCGAGGACGACCGCCGCTCGGTGCGCCTGTCGCTCACCCGGGCGGGCGAGGCCTTTGTCGAACGGTACCGCGAACAGTTCCTGCACCTGCACCTTGCCGAGCGGTCGGACCTGTCGCCGGAGGAATCGCAGACGCTGATCCACCTTCTGCGCCGTTACGCCGGGATCGAGGGAGCGACCCCATGAGCCTGAACGTCGACGATCTCGTCGCCATCGACATCCACACCCATGCCGAAGAGCCCTGCGACTGCGCCAACCCGCGCGACGACGGCTACCGCGAGTTCCAGGCCGGGATGGCGGCTTATTTCAGAAACCCCGCCGGCGCCGACGGGATGCTGCCGAGCGTCGAGGAGACCGCAGCCTATTACCGCGAACGCAGGATCGGCGCGGTGATCTTCCCGGTCGACGCCGAGCGCGAGACCGGGTTCCGGCGCTATTCCAACGAGGAGGTCGCGGAGCTTTGCGCCGCGAATGACGACATCCTCATACCTTTCGCCTCGATCGACCCGTGGAAAGGCAAGATGGCCGCCCGCGAGGCGCGCCGGCTGATCCGCGATTTCGGCGTGCGAGGCTTCAAGTTCCATCCCACCTTCCAGGGCTTCTGGCCCAACGACCGCATGGCCTACCCGTTCTACGAGGTGCTGGAGGAAGAAGGCGTGATCGCGCTGTTCCACACCGGCCAGACCGGCGTCGGCTCGGGCATGCGCGGCGGCATGGGGATGCGGCTCAAGTATTCCAATCCGATGGGGATCGACGATGTCGCGGTGGATTTCCCCGACCTCAGGATCATCATGGCGCACCCCGCTTTCCCGTGGCAGGAAGAAGCGTTGAGCGTCGCCATGCACAAACCCAACGTCTACATCGATCTGTCCGGGTGGAGCCCGAAATACTTCCCCGAGATCCTTGTGCGCTATGCCAATACACTACTGAAACACAAGATGCTTTTCGGCTCCGACTGGCCGGCGATCACACCCGACCGCTGGCTTGCCGATTTCGAAAACGCCCCGTTCCGGGATGAGGTGCGCCCGCTCATCCTGAAGGAAAACGCACGGAGGTTGCTGAACCTCTGACGGGCGGAAACAGGGAGAGAGTTATGTTGAAGACCTTGAATATTGCCGGCCTGGCCCTCGCGGCCAGCATGGCCTGGACGCCGGCCCAGGCGGAAAACCTGCTGCTGGCCCCGGCCGCGCCGCCGGTGCATCCGGCGTACTACATGTACGAACGGTTCTCCGAGTACCTCGCGGAAGAGACCGGCGGCGAGTTTACCGGCACCATCCTGGGCCCGGAAGTCGTGGCCCTGCCGCAGATGAAGGACGCGCTGCAGACCGGGCTCGCCAATGTCGGCAACGCCCTGCCGCTCTACTTTGCCGCCGATTTCCCGCAGACTGGCGTCGCCGGCGACCTCGCGCTGCTCGGGCGCAACTCCTATGCCATGGGCCTCGCGATGACCGAATTCGGCGTCACCTGCGGCGTCTGCCAGGACGAGTTCAAAACCTTCGGCGCCGTGTTCCTCGGCTCGGGCTCGTCCAACGTCTATGTGCTGATCACCACCAAGCCGATCCGCACGCTTGACGATCTCAAGGGCATGCGGCTGCGCTCGGGCGGCGCGCCCTATTCGCGTTGGGCCGAGCATTTCGGCGCGACGCCGGTCAACCTGCCGGTCGGCGATACCTTCGAGGCGATGAGCCAGGGCACGATCGACGGCACCATGGCCTCGATCGTCGATATGCTGTCCTACCGCCTGGTCGATATCGCCAAATACGTCACCGACGTGCCGCTCGGCACCTATCACGTGACCTCCAACTACACGACCGCCAGCGACACCTGGGCCGGCATGAGCGTGGAACAGCGCACCCAGTTCGTGCGCGCGGCGAACCGCGGCAACCAGGCCTTCACCGACCGTTGGGGCTACCAGCTCCCGGCCGAAGCGATGGAAGCGGTTGCGGCGACCGATATCGAGATCATCACCCCCGGTGCCGATTTCCTCGAGGCCTCGAACGCCTTTGCCGCCGAGGATGCCGCCGCCAAGGCGGCCGAGAACGAGCTGTCGGCCCAGTTCGCCGCGCTGGTCGAGAAATGGTCCGCCATCGTCGCCGAAGTCGGCGACGATCCGGTCGCCCTCTCGGACCGCGCCTGGGACGAGATCTGGTCCAAGGTCGATTTCGCGACCTACGGGATGTAACGCTCGATGGCCCGCCCCCACCGGGCGGGCCAAACCCCTTTTCGCCGGGACCGACATGCACCGCCTCGTCACCCTCGCCGCCCAAGCGGCCAAGTTTCTCGGATATCTCGGCGCGCTCGCCGTGGTCGCGATGATGCTGCACATCTGCCTCGACGTGGTGCTGCGCAACGCCTTCAGGATCTCGCTCGACACCGTGCCCGAGATCGTCGCGCGCTACTACATGACCGCGCTCGCTTTCCTGCCGCTCGCCTGGCTGGAAATCCGCCGCGACATGATCTCGGTCGAACTGCTCGACTTCACCCTCTCGGCCAGAGCCCGGCGCTACTCCGACGCGCTGGTGATGGCGATTGCCACGGCGGTCTACGCGCTCCTCGCCTGGACCAACTGGGACAAGGCCCTGTCGGAGACCCGCGTCGGCACGCTGGTCGAGATCGCCACCTACAAGATGCCGGTCTGGCATTCGTTCTGGTTCGCGGCAATCGGGTTCAGCTTTGCCACCGTAATCTGCGCCCTGCTCGCGGTCGGCCGGCTGGTGCCAACCATCGGCGCGCCGCTCGACGCGGTCGCGCATGAGGGAACGAAATGAGCGTTGAAACCGGTATCTGGGGCGTCGTCGCCCTCGGCATCCTGCTGATCCTGCGCCTACCCGTCGCGCTGGCGCTGATCATCGTGTCCTTCTCCGGCATCTGGGCGATGATCGGGCTGAAACCCGCGCTCGGCATCCTGGAGAACACCCCCTATTCCTTTGTCGCGAGCTGGACGATGTCGGCGGTGCCGATGTTCCTGCTCATGGGCTTCGTCGCGTTCCATACCGGCATGACCGGCGGGCTCTTCGCCGCCGCCAAGGTGCTGCTGGCACGGCTCCCGGGCGGCCTCGCAATCTCGTCGATCTTCGCCTGCTCGGCCTTCGCCAGCGTGTCGGGCTCCTCGGTCGCCACCGCCGCCGCCATGGGCCGGATCGCCATCCCCGAGATGGTGAACGCGGGCTACCGCCCGTCGATCGCGGCCGGGTCCATCGCCGCCGGCGGCACCATCGGCGCGCTGATCCCGCCCTCGATCCTGATGATCATCTACGGCATCATCGCCGAGACCTCGGTGACCCAGGTCTTCGTCGGCGGCCTGACCATCGGCATCCTGACCGCGATCTCCTACGCCACCGTGGTGCTGATCATCAGCTTCACCCGTCCCGACGTGATCCCGCCGCGGGTTGCACGGGTCGAGGGGGAGAGCGCCAAGGTGCTGGTCCAGCTCATCCCCGTCTCCGGACTCGTCCTCCTGGTCTTCGGCGGATTGTTCTCCGGGCTCTTCACCGCGACCGAGGCGGGCGCCG
>JAGRMP010000016.1 GCA_020441225.1 Maritimibacter sp.
GTGGCTTTTCTTGGCAGGACCAGCGCTCGATTGCGCCTGTCAATCAGGTCCAGTTTTGCGGCTTGCCCGCGGCAGGCAATCCAATGGACTGCGCCCTGCCGCATATCCTGACTAGCCGGGCCGGGACGCAGGGGCAAGCAGAAAGTGTGCGCCGGCGGATGTCTGCCCGCTCCGATGGCGGGCGGGCCACGGCGCCGGGGCGTGGAGCGGGCGCGGTCCGGGCGTTTCCCGGCCGGTCCGGGAGCCCCCCCGCATGCACATCAGCTAAGGTCCCGGCGGCGCGGGTTCAATGGCGCGACGTCAGGCCTGCCAACCGCTTACCACCCGGGCGCGGCCGTCGAGATCGGGCAGCACGGTGACCTCGGCGAACCCGGCGGCTTCGAACAGGCCGAGGACCGCCTGGCCCTGGGTCGGGCCGATTTCGACCATCAGCCGCCCCCCCGAGGTGAGGTGGCTGCGCGCCGCAGGGACCAGCGCGCGGTAGGCGTCGAGCCCGTCGCCGCCCGGTGTGAGCGCGACCTCGGGGTCGTGGTCGCGCACTTCCGGGTCCAGCCCGGGCATCTCGGCCGCCGCGATATAGGGCGGGTTGGAGACGATCAGATCGAAGGTCCCTTCGACGCCCGCGAGCCAGTCGGCCTCCATCAACGTGAGGCGGTCGGCCACGCCATGGGTCTCGGCATTGGCGCCCGCGACGGCGAGGGCGTCCGGCGAAATGTCGGTGGCGAGGCCGGTGGATTCGGGCCATTCGGCCAGCAGCGTGACCGCGAGGATACCCGAACCCGTGCCGAGATCGAGGAGGCGCGCGGGGGCCGTCGCCTGCAGGGCCGCTTCGACGATGGTCTCGGTTTCCGGTCTAGGATCAAGGACTTGCGGGGTCACCTTGAAGTCGCGCCCCCAGAACATCCGCCGCCCGACGATGCGCGAGACCGGCTCGTTGTCGAGCCGCCGGTGCAGGAGCGCCTCGTAGGCCGCCATTTCGTCGTCGGTGACCTCGCGGTCGTGTTCGACCATCAGCCGGTCCGGGGCGAGGCCGAGCGCATGGGCAAGCAGCGCGCGGGAATCGCGCCCCGAGGCCGCGCGTTTGCCGCCGAAACCCAGAAGCCCCGTGCCCTTTCCGAGCGCCTGTGTCAGTCTCATGCGTCCATCTCCGCGAGTTTCGCCGCCTGGTCGGCCTCGATCAGCGCGTCGATCACCTCGTCGAGGTCGCCGCCGAGCACCTCCTGCAAACGGTACAGGGTGAGCCCGATCCGGTGGTCGGTCAGGCGGCCCTGGGGGAAGTTGTAGGTCCGGATCCGCTCCGAGCGGTCGCCCGAGCCGACCTGGGTCTTGCGCGCCTCGGAGCGTTCGTCGTGGACCTTCTGGCGTTCGAGATCGAACAGCCGGGTTTTCAGCACCTGCATCGCGATCTCGCGGTTGCGGTGCTGCGATTTCTCCGAGCTGGTGACGACGATGCCGGAGGGAATATGGGTGATCCGAACCGCCGAATCCGTGGTGTTCACATGCTGGCCGCCGGCCCCCGAGGCGCGCATCGTGTCGATGCGGATCTCGCCGGGGTCGATGTGGATATCGACGTCCTCGGCCTCGGGCAGCACCGCGACGGTGGCCGCCGAGGTGTGAATCCGGCCCCCCGATTCGGTTTCCGGCACCCGCTGGACCCGGTGCACGCCGCTTTCGAACTTGAGCCGGGCGAACACATTTTCGCCTTGGATCCGGGCCACCAGTTCCTTGACCCCGCCGAGCTCGGTGAGCTGTTCTTCGAGGGTCTCGAAGCTCCAGCCCTGGCGCTCGGCGTACCGGAGGTACATCCGCAGGAGATCGCCCGCGAACAGCGCCGCTTCCTCGCCGCCGGTGCCGGGGCGGATCTCGACAATGGCCGGGCGCGCGTCGGCCTCGTCGCGCGGCAGCAGCGCCAGTCGCATCTGCTGCTCGGCCTCCGGCAGGCGGGCCTTCAGCGCCGGAAGCTCTTCCTCGGCAAGGGCTTTCATCTCCGGGTCGGCGAGCAGGGCCTGGGTCTCGGCGATGTCGTCGAGCAGCCGGCGATAGGCCGCGATTTGCTCCACCACCGGCTTCAGCCCGGCATATTCGCGGCCCACACGGGCGAAATCCGCACCCGAGAGGCCTTCGCCCATCTGCGCTTCGAGGTATTCGAACCGCTCGACGATGGCGGAAAGTTTGTCCATTGGCACCATGGGATCGAGGTGGCGCATCGACACCGTTTGGTCAAGGGGGCGCGATGGTGTAGCATGGGGCATGCGTTTGGCTTTCGCGATCTTTCTTGCGGTGACCGTCTGTGCGGTGACCGTCTGTGCGGTGACAGGCGCGGCGCGGGCCCAGGAGGCGGGCTCGGCCGGGATCGACTGCTATTGCACCGACCGGTCCGGCAGCCGGGTCGAGCTCGGGCAGACGATCTGCCTGATCGTCGACGGGCGGGCCTTTCTCGCGCGCTGCGAGATGAGCCTGAACGTGCCGGCGTGGCGCGACATCGGCGAGGCCTGCGTCGGCGCCGGGCTCATGAGCACGCCGGACGTCGGTTTTCGGGCGCCCGGGGTCAGCGAAACCGGGGGCGCGTGACAAAGGAGAAGGGCCGATGCGGCAGGTGGTGTTCGGTGCGCTTCTGGGGGCCTGCGTGTGGCCCTGGGCCGTGGGCGCGGGGCCGTTCGACGGGCTGTACCGGCCGAATTACGACTGGGCGCTTGCCTGGGATTGCGAAAGCGTCGGCCAGGACGGCGGCGCACTCGCCATCGACGACACCACGCTGACCGCGGTCGAGAACAGCTGCACGCTCTCCGACCCGGTGGACGTCCGCGATATGGCGGCGGTGCTCTATGACGCGACCTGCACCGGCGACGGGGGCGCGAGCGCGGGGCGGATCATGCTCATGGCGCATGACTTCGGCCTTTACGTGATCCGCGACGGCTTCGTGCTCGACTGGATCTCGTGCGAGGCCGGGTGATGCGCCGGGTGCTGGCGGCGGCGGCCGGATTGGTCGCGTTTTCTGGCGGCATCGCCGTGTCGGGGCCATTCGACGGCGTCTATGTGCCGCACCCCGGGCAGCGCGCGGCGGACCAGGCGGGATGCGCCGATCTTGCGATTCTCATCGCCGAGGACCGGCTCAGGTATTTCGACGTGAGCTGCACGCTCGCGAATCCGGTCCAGATCCGCGAGATGGATGCGCTCCTGTTCGACGGCCAATGTACGCTCGACGGGACGGCCAAGGCGGGCCGGGTGCTGATCCGGCGGACAGCCTCGGGCGATGTGGCGCTGGTGACGCCGTTCATGGACGTAAGGCTCGCGGGGTGCGCGGTGGCGGGATAGGGCGGCGCGGCGGTGGCGGCCCGGAATGGTCAAGGGAGGGGCCGGCTTGGGCGCGTTTTTCGATGGGGATCATCCGGCCGGAGGGCACCCGGACCGGCCGGCGGTTCCGGCCGGGCAAGCGCGGTTTTCCGGCCCCGACGAAATCCAGAAATCCGGATTTCTGGATTCCTTCGGCGGCGTTTAACATCGAGGTTTCAATGCTTTAGTCGGTTAACAAAAGGTAAATGCCGCGCCGCGCGCCACTCCCGGGCAGCCCGCGCGGCAACGCTCCCGGCCGGGCATACCCGCGAGCGCGCAAGCCCCCCCGCGAAATGGATCGGGCGCGGCGGTTGCCCGCCGCGCCCTGTCGTTCGCGCGTTTCTCCAGGGTTCTTCCAGGCTGCCCGGATCAGAGATCGAAGCGGTCGGCCTCCATCACCTTGGTCCATGCGGCGACGAAATCGCGCACGAACCGCTCCTTCGCGTCGTCCTGGGCGTAGACCTCGGCGAGGGCCCTGAGCTGCGAATTCGATCCGAAGACCAAATCCACCCGGGTGGCGGTCCACTTGGTCGCGCCAGTCGCGCGGTCCTTGCCCTCGAAGAGATCTCCGCCCTCATCCGCGGTCCAGACGGTGTCCATATCGACGAGGTTCACGAAGAAGTCGTTCGTGAGCTGGCCGACGCGGTCGGTGAAGACGCCGTGCGGGGCGTTCTCAAAGTTGCCGCCGAGCACCCGCAAACCGCCCACCAGCACCGTCATCTCGGGTGCCGTGAGCCCCAGAAGCTGGGCCTTGTCGACCAGCATCTCTTCGGCCGGGATGGTGAACCTGGTGCGCTGGTAGTTGCGGAAGCCGTCGGCCTCGGGCTCCAAGGGCTCGAAGCTCTCGGCATCGGTCTGGTCCTCGGTCGCATCGCCGCGCCCGGTCGAGACCGGAACGGTCACGTCGAAGCCTGCGTCGTCCGCCGCCTTCTCGATCGCCGCAGCCCCGCCGAGCACGATCAGATCCGCCATCGAAACGCCGCCGTGGTCCTCCCGGATGCCTTCGAGCACGCCGAGCACCTTGGCAAGCTGGGCGGGGTTGTTCGCCGCCCAGTCCTTCTGCGGCGCGAGCCGGATGCGGGCTCCGTTGGCGCCGCCGCGCTTGTCGGAGCCGCGGAAGGTCGAGGCCGAGGCCCAGGCGGTCTGCACGAGTTCAGGCACGGTCAGCCCCGAGCCCAGGATCGCCGCTTTCAGCCTGGCGACGTCGGCGTCGGAGAGCGGAGTACCGGCGGGGATCGGGTCCTGCCAGATCAGGTCTTC
>JAGRMP010000216.1 GCA_020441225.1 Maritimibacter sp.
CGAGGAGCGCGGCTGACGTCATCGCTTTCGGGCGTGATGGGGCGGCCCGGACCTCTGGCTGGACGTTTCATGGCGCGCGGCCTGCGTGGGTGGGGCTGAGTGATAGCGCTGAGGCCGGGGTGGTTCTTGCCTCGCTGGATGCCACACCGCCGTCTGGCCGCGACGACATCCTCTCCCTGATCCGCACGACTGCTGACCGGCACCAGGGGAACCGTGCCCTGCGGCAGGTCGGCCTCGATGAGGACGACTGGCTGGTCCTTTTCCAAGCGCTGGTCGAGGCCGAAAGCAGCTACAATCCGACTGCCGTGAGCCCCAAGGGTGCCTACGGTCTTGGCCAGCTGATGCCAGACACGGCCCGCAGCCTCGGAGTCGATCCGCGCGATCCCTCCCAGAACCTCGACGGCGCCGCGCGCTACCTGCTCGCACAACTCGGAGCGTTCAAGGACATCGACCTGGCGCTGGCAGCCTATAATGCCGGGCCACACCGCGTGGTCGAATATTCCGGTGTCCCGCCTTTCACCGAGACCCGCGACTACATCGCGCGCATCCATCGGATCCGGTCCCGGCTGGCAGGCACACCTGTTTCCACGCCGGACACTCACGTCGCGGACCGGGTTCCAGTCCGCGCGCCGGTCCTCATTGAACTTCAGTAAAACAAGGGAACTTCGCATGCTTCGACATCGCCTCAGCCGCCTCTTGCCTGTCGCCACAACCCTGGCGGCTTTCGCAACACCCGCTCTCGCGCAGGACTTGTCGCCGATCCAGACCATGCTGGAAACCGTCGAGGCCGCGCTCACCGGTCCGATCGGAATTGCGGTCGCCACGCTCGCCGTCATCGGCACCGGCTTCATGTGCATGATGGGGCGTCTCAACTGGGGCTGGTTCGCCTCGGTCATCATCGGGATCGTGCTGATCTTCTCGGCCGGCACCATCGTTGACGGTTTCTCGTGACATTCCGGCAAAATAGCGTCCTACGAGGGACCCGAACGCGTTGTGCTTCGCAAACGCTGCCTCGGGTCCCTCTCCGGACACACATTTCCTTCTAAGCCGGAATATCACCCTATGGCAGAACGATCCCCCCTCTTTCTGGGCCTCGCCCGACCGCCCAAGTATCTGGGCCTCCCTGTCGGATACCTCGTGGTGCTGGCGACCGGGGTCGTTCTGCCGTTCATCTGGACGAAGTCTTTGGTCTTCTTCCTGATCGGTATCATCGCCTATCCGATCCTCTGGTTTGTCGCCGACCGCGAGCCGCATTTCTTCGAGGTCTTGCGCGTCTCCTACGGTTCGGTGCGCCCGACGAAGAACCGCACCCTGCATGGAGGGGACAGCTTTGGCGCTTGATACGGGCACACTTTCCACTCACGGAACCGCTCTGCTTCAGGCTGGCGGCGGGGCGTTCGCGCGGGAGAGTTATCTCGCGGAACACCTGCCGTATTTTGCCCTTGCCGATGACGATGTCATGGTGCTCCGCGAGGGCGACCTCATGGCGAGCCTGCGCCTTGATGGCCTCAATCCGATGACCAGCGAAGACGCCCGGCTCGACGCGCTCAAACGCGCGGTTGCCGCCATCGTCGCTCAGACCGGCAATGCCTTCGGCTTCTACATCCACCGGATCTCCGTGCCGCAGGATCTCGGAATGCGCCCCATCGAGGGAGACAGCTTCGCCGCCGCGATCGACGCGCGCTGGCAGGACCATGTGAAAGACCTGCGCCCGGCCAAGCGACAACTCTATCTCAGCGTCATTCGGCGGCCTGATATCTCGGCGCGCATTCCGCTTCTGCGGGCGCTGGCCCGTAAGGCCTGGGTCAAGGACCGCGCGACGCGCCTGCAGGAGCTGAACGAGGTCATGGGCTTCTTCGAGGTGGCACTTGCCTCGGCCAATCCCGTGCGGCTGACCCGCAAGGGAGGCGAATGGCTGGGCTATCTCAACACGCTGAACGCCGGCAGCTTCTCCCCGATCGCCTTCGGGCAAAGCGCCTTGCCCCTCTCACATACCTTGAGCAATTGCCGCGCGACCTTCGATGGCGACGTCGTCACCCTGACCGACGCCGTGACTGGGCGGGTCAAATACGGCGCGCTCTTTTCGATGAAGACCTACCCGGCATTAACCGATGTGACGCTGCTCGACGCGCTCGACCTGCCGCTCGACATCGTGCTGACGAACTCCTTCAGCCCGATCCCGAACAACATCATGGCCGAACGCATCCAGCGGATCATCCGCCAGATGCATGCCTCCGACGATGCCGCCGTTTCCCTGCGCGAGCAACTCGGGCAAGCCGCCGACGATCAGGAAGCTGGCCGCATCGCCTTTGGCGACCATCACCTCTCGATCGCCGTCTATGCACCAGACCGCGACACGCTCGAACGGGCCGCCGCCCAGATCAAGCGCGTGGGCCAGGAGATCATGTCGGTGATCGTGCGCGAGAATAT
>JAGRMP010000217.1 GCA_020441225.1 Maritimibacter sp.
TGCCGCAGAAGCGCAACCCGGTGCCCATCGAGCACATGCGCCACCTCGCGAGCGTGACGGTCGGCCGCTGTGACACAATCGTAAACACGATGCACAACACGCCCTTCACCGACATGAACGACAGCGAGGGCGAAGTGCAGCAGGCGGGCTATGCCGCCTTCGACAGCGGCGGGCGGGTGCTGGAGCTTCTCGCCGCGATGCTGCCCGCGTGCTCGATCAACGCCGACCGCGTGCGCCGCACGACCGAGGCCGCCTGCATCACCATCACCGAGCTGGCCGACACGCTGGTGCGCGACGAGGGGCTGAGTTTCCGCCAGGCCCACGAGATCGCTGCGCACACCGCCCGCGCCGTGATCCGCGATGGCATCGCACTGGGGCAGGGCTACGCCGCCTTCACCGCCGCCTTCCGCGCGGAAACCGGCCGCGACACTGCGCTCGATCCGGCGGCCTTCGAGACCGCCACTGCACCCGAGACCTTCGTCGCCCGGCGCGACCGGCCCGGCGGTCCGGCCCCCGCCGCGCTCGACCGGGCCTTCGCCACCTACCGCGAAAGCTGGGCCCATCTCGCCACCGGGCGGCAGGTCCGGCACACCCGCCTCACCGAGGCCGACACCGCGCTCGGCGCCGCCTTCGACCGACTACTGGAGAGCTGACCTTGGCCAATCTGCGTATCCGCGACCTCGTGAAAACCTACGACAAGACCCAGGTGCTCCACGCGATCGACCTCGACATCGAGGACGGCGAATTCGTCGTGCTCGTCGGCCCCTCCGGCTGCGGCAAGTCGACCACGCTTCGGCTCATCGCCGGGCTCGAAGAGGTCACCTCCGGCACCATCGAGATCGGCGGCCGGCAGGTGAACAACCTCGAGCCCAAGGATCGCGACATCGCGATGGTGTTTCAGAATTACGCGATCTATCCCCACATGACCGTGCGCAAGAACATCGGGTTCGGTTTGCGCAGTTCCAAGGCGCCCAAGCCCGAGAAAGAAGCGCGGATCGAAAGCGTCGCCGAGCTTCTCGGCATGACCGAGTACCTCGACCGCAAGCCCGCGCAGCTCTCCGGCGGCCAGCGCCAGCGCGTCGCCATCGGCCGTGCCATGGTGCGCGACCCGGCCGTGTTCCTGTTCGACGAACCGCTCTCGAACCTCGACGCGCAGCTGCGCACCCAGATGCGGCTCGAAATCAAGAAGCTGCACCTCAGGGTCGGCTCCACCATCGTCTTCGTCACCCACGACCAGGTCGAAGCCATGACCATGGCCGACAGGATCGTCATCATGAAGGACGGCCATATCCAGCAGGTCGGCACCCCGGCCGAGGTCTACCACAGCCCCGCCAACATCTTCGTCGCCCAGTTCATCGGCGCGCCGTCGATGAACATGATCCCGGGCCGCGTGACCGGGGCAGGGACCGTCGAGCTGGCGACCGGCGGCTCGGTCGCCGTCGCCCGCGATCTGCCCCAGGGCCGCGACGTGATCCTCGGCATCCGCCCCGAAGACCTTCACCCGGGCGAGGCGGGCAGCGTGATCGAGGGCAGCGTCAACGTCCGCGAACCGCTCGGCCACGAAACCCTGATCTACGTCGGCACCTCGAACGGCGACGTCATCGCCAAGGCCGACGGCCGCACCCCGCCCGAGATCGGCGAGACCGTGCGGCTCACGGCCGAGCCGGAAAACCTGCACATCTTCGACGCCGCCACCGGCGAGGCGCTTTCGTGAGCGATATGCCGACCGTGCTCTCGGTGGGGCGGCTCTATTGCGACCTCATCTTCACCGATCTGCCGCGCATGCCGACCATGGGTACCGAGGTCTATGCCGGCGGCTTCGGCGTCCATGCGGGTGGCGGGGCGTTCATCACCGCCGCGCATCTTGCCGCCCTCGGCCATCCTTCGGCGCTCGCCGCGATGCTCCCGCCCGCGCCCTTTGCGGGGCTCATCGCCGACGATCTGTCGCGTGCTCGGCTCGACCTCGGGCTCTGCGAGGCGACCGCGCCGGGCGAAGACCCGCAGGCCACCGTCGCGCTCGTCGGCGCGGGCGACCGCGCCTTCGTCACCAACCGCACCGGCCCCGCCTTCCCAGCCCTCACCGCCGAGGATCTCACCGGCATCAAAGCCGCCCATGTCCATATCGGCGAGCTGGCCACGCTGATCGAACGCCCCGAGATCGTCGAGATCGCCCGCGGGGCCGGGGCAACCGTCTCGCTCGATTGCAGCTGGGACGACACGCTTTCCGCCGCCGACATCGCCGCCGTGCTGTCAGGCGTCGATTTGTTCCTGCCCAACGAGGCCGAGGTCGCCCGGCTCGCCGAGATCGGCCTGCCGCCATCGGGTTTCCCGCGCACCGCGATCAAGCGCGGGGCGGACGGGGCCAGCCTCCTGATCGACGGGACCGAGATCCATCGCCGCGCCGAACCGGTCACCGTGGTCGATACCACCGGCGCGGGCGACGCCTTCAACGCGGGCTTCATCAGCGCCTGGCTGGCCGGTGCCGCGCCCGAGGCCTGTCTCGACGCGGGCAACGCCCGGGGCGCGCGCGCCATCGCCCGGCGCGGCGGCTTCCACCCTGCCGAAGCCTAGCCGGCCACCCGCGGCGCGGCGCAGGCGCCGCGCAGGGCGGGCCGCATCGACAACAGCTCGACCAGCCCGCAATTGCCCTTCACCAGGTCTTCCAGCGTGACCATGTCGAGTTCGTGGTAGAACGCCTCCAGAGCGCGCAGGATGTAGGTCCGCAGGCGGCAGGCCTCGACCAGCGGACAGGTGTTGCTTTCGGCATCGAAACATTCCGCCGGCGGGATGTCCGCTTCGAACAGCCGCACCACCGTCCCGATCGAGATCCGGTCCACCGGAAGCCCGAGCTGCAGCCCGCCCGCCCTGCCGCGCAGGGTCTCGACGATCCCGTTCGCCTGCAGCTTCTGCACCACATGCGCCACGTGATGCGTCGAAGAATTGCACGCCCGCGCGATCTCGGCCGTCGTCACCCGCCTGTCGCCGTTCACGGCGCAGGACATCAGGACACGGACCGCCAGGTTGGTTCTCGTCGTCAGCCGCATGGATCGCTCTTTCGTGCCGCGCATTTATCGCATCTCAAATGCGACTTTATTGATCGAGGTCAAATCCCGTGCCAGAACCGCCCGGTACGCCTGTCGGCGAAGGGAGCACGCCCATGGTCCGCCTCGCGGCGTTTACCGATGCCCAAGCCCGCCGCGACGCCCGTCTCGGCGGCGCGCTGTCGTTGGCCGCGGCGCTGGTCTGGCTGTTCCAGGCGGCGGTGATCGCCGCCGTCCTCGCCGGGATCCTGACCGGCGAAAGCCCGTTCTCGCCGCTCGCCGCCGCCGCGCTCTATTTCGCCCTCGCCGCCCTGCGCAGCGCGGTCGATACCGCGGCGCAACACCGGCTGTCCCGCGCCGCCGACACGATCCTCACCGATCTGCGCCTGCGCATCGTCGCCACCGAGGCACGGACCGCCGCGCCCTCGGTGATTGGCGACGGGGGAGCGCTCGCCGCCCTCACGGCAGAAAAGCTCGACGCCCTGCGCCCCTGGCTCTTGCGCTACCGGCCCGCCCGGCTGCGCTCCGCCGTCGTGATCCCGATCATCCTCGCGCTCTCGTTCTGGCACAGCTGGGCCGTGGGCGTCGTGCTCCTGGCCGCGGGGCCCCTGATCCCCGTGTTCATGGCGCTGGTCGGCTGGGCCGCGAGGGAGGCAAGTGCCCGGCAGATGGGCGAGGTCGGCCAGTTGAGCGATCTGCTCGTCGACCGGCTCGTCGCGCTCGCCGACCTCCGGCTGGTCGGCGCGGGCCCCGCCGTGGTCGAGAGCTTCCACACCGCCTCCGAGACCCTGCGTGCGCGCACCATGGCGGTGCTGCGGATCGCCTTCCTGTCCTCGACCGTGCTCGAACTTTTCGCCGCGCTTGGCGTCGCCATGGTCGCGGTCTGGACCGGCTTTTCGCTCCTTGGCGCGATTGGCTGGGGCACCTGGGGGGCGCCGCTCACGCCCTTCGCCGGCATCTATCTTCTTCTGCTCGCGCCGGAGTATTTCCAGCCCCTGCGCGACCTCGCCGCCGCCTGGCACGACCGCGCGGCCGCGGACGCGGTGATTGACGAGGTCGAGACCTGGCAGGGCGAGGTCCGACCCGGTCTCACCGGCCTTCACGTGCCCGCAGGCGCTCCGCTCACCGGCCCCATCCACCTCGACGGCGTCGCCGTCGCCAGGGGCGCGCGCCTGATCCGCTACCCCGATCTGACCGTCGCGCCCGGCGAAAGCCTCGCCGTCACCGGCCCCAGCGGGTCGGGCAAGACCACGCTTCTGCGCCTCCTCGCCGGGCTCGAACGCCCCGCAGAGGGCACCCTACGGATCGATGGCACCCCGCTCACCGAAGCGAACATAAGCAGCTGGCGCGCGGGCCTCGGCTGGATGCCGCAGGCGCCCCATTTCCTCAGCCGCTCGCTGAGGTACAACATCGCCTTCGACGCCCCGCTCGACCCCTGGGCCATGACCCGGGCCGCGCTCGACCCGGTGCTCGCGGGCCTCCCCGCCGGGCTCGATACCCCGCTTGGCGAGCTTGGCGCGGGGCTCTCCGGCGGCGAGGCGCGCCGGGTGATGCTGGCCCGCGCCCTCAACGGTTCCCCCGCCGTGCTGCTCGCCGACGAGCCCACCGCCGACCTCGACGCCGCGACCGCCCGCACCGTCACCGACGCGCTGATCGCCTTCGCGCAAGCGGGCGGCACGTTGATCGTCGCGACCCATGACGAGACCCTGATGGACCGCCTCGGCCGGCGCATCGATCTTGGGAAGCCGCTGGAATGAAACCGTTTTTCGCCATCGTCCTCCTCCTGATCCGGGCCGAGCGCCGCGCCATCGCCCAAGGCCTCGCGCTCTCGGTCACCGTGCTCGCGATGGGCGCGGCGCTCCTCGGCCTGTCGGGCTGGTTCATCAGCGCGGCGGCGGCGGCGGGCCTGGCCGGGGCCGGGGTTCTGTTCAACGTCTTCGCCCCCTCTGCGATGGTCCGCTTCCTCGCGCTCGGCCGCACCATCGCGCGCTACGGCGAGCGGCTCGCCACCCATGACGCGGTGCTGCATGCGCTCACCGCGCTCCGGCTGCGGCTCCTTCAGGGCCTGCTCACCCGGCCGCACCGCGCGGTCGAACGGCTGCGCGCGGCCGCGCTCCTCAACCGGCTCACCGCCGATGTCGACCGGCTCGACGGCGCGCTCCTGCGGCTGGTTTTGCCCGGGCTCGCAGGGACCATAGCGATCCTCGCGGCAACCGCGATTCTGTGGGCGCTCGTGCATCCCGCCGTCGCGCTCGTGGTCGGGGTCGGCTACCTCGCCGGTCCCACCCTCGTCTTCCTCCTCGGCCAACGCCGCGCCCGCCGTCCCGCGCGCCGGGCCGAGGCGGCGATGCAGGCCACCCGGACCCGGCTCGTCGAGATGGTCGCGGCGCGCGAAGACCTCGCGGTCTACGGCCAGTTGCCCCGCGTCGCCGCCCATGTCGCCACCGCCATCACCCGCCAGGCCGCCGCCCGTGCCCGGCTCGACGGGATCGAGCGCGCGACCGGGTTCAGCCTCGACCTCATCGGCGCGGGCGTGACCGCCGGCGCGCTCGG
>JAGRMP010000218.1 GCA_020441225.1 Maritimibacter sp.
GCTGCATCCCCTGGTTCTTGAGGTTTTGCAGAAACTGTCCGAATCCTTCGAGCGAAACCATCCGAGGCGCCTCGGTCAGCCGGTGCGCGGTGCGCACGCCAAGCTCGTCGATCAGGGTCTGCAACGGCTCCATCGGGTTTTCCACGAAATCCGCCATCGTCCAGATCCGCACCCGCGCCTTGGCCTGAAACGACCTGAGCTCGTCCAGATGCGCGGCCTCGATCTTCTGCAGCTGCGCGGCCGCCCGGCGGATTTCGGAGAAATTGGCGTTGGAATAGAACAGAGGCACCGCCCAGGCGCCGGAAATGACCGAAATCGTCGCATTGGCGTCGCGGGCGATGAAGGCCGAAATCGCCGCGGTGTCGCGGGGCCCGTACTGGAAACACTGCCGCTCGCCGCGCGTATTCCACAACAGATTGGTGAGAAAAGCGCGCGGGTCGTAGTCCCTGAGTTTCGCGCTGTCCGAAAGCGCGCCGGCAAACACCGATTGCCCGTCGGCAAACGCCACCCGGTCGGGCGCGAAAAGATGGCCATGCACCCGTGCGCCGGTCACCCGCGCAAGCCAGTCCTCGAAATCCTCGAACAGTTCCGAGAAGCCCTCGAAAACGCCATAAGGCGCGCTGGTCAGGCCGTTCTCCCAACCGGCATTCGGGAACCGGCTCTGCATGTACAGGCCCGACCGTCCCTTGGTCCGCCGTTCCACCGCCTTGGTAAAGATCCGGTCGATCTTGCCCGGGTTGGGCTCGGCCCCGGTGAACACATTGGCGTCGGTCGACAGGAACCCGGCGTAGAGCTTGTCGGCATGGGGCCAGATCTTGCGCGCAACGAAACAGTCGGACCGGCGCAAGAGCTGCATGTGATCGTCGTAGAAAATGTGCGGCTTGCCCTGGAAATCGAACTTCGACAGCGTCAGCGACCGGCTCTCGATATTCGTGGAATAGAGCCTTGCCAGGGTTTGGTAATAGCTCTCGTCGGGGATCCAGACCTTGGAGAAATAGGCATCGTGCACGGGCCGGTCCGGGTCTTCCAGGATCGCCGTCAACGTCTGCCGGGTCAGGCACCACCACTGGCTGCCGAGATGCGGTGTCAACGCCTCCGGCACCCGCCGCCTCAGGCCCCAGCGGCGCTGGAACCGCACGTACCAGTCGAACAACCGGCGCTGCTTTTTCCACGAGAACGGGAAGCGCATGAAAAACCGTTCCGCGTCCAGTCCGCCCACCGTCCAGGGCACGTCTTCGGTGGTCACGCTCTCGATGAAATTCGTCAGCGGCCGTTCGGCGAGGTAGTCCTTCAGCTCCTGCACTGGCCTCAGCGGCAGGCAGGACCCGGACGCGAGATAGACATGCCGCACCTCGGGGAAGTCCCGCAGCAGCACTTCCGAGGCATCCTGGCTCGCCTGCACCAGCGACCAAGTGCCCCATTCGCACGACCGCCGCCGGCTGAAACGAATGTTGTCGAGGTCGGAAAGCGCTTCGATGAAAGCGGCGTGATCGCGCCGTTTTACCTTCTTGTCGACATGGATCACCACCGGACAATCGGCCTCGGCCCAATGCCGCGCCACCTGCTCCGCGCGGTCGAGCGCGGTGTGCACCAGCATGACAAAGCCGACGCTCACGCCCAATTCCCCTTCGACATCAATCCGAGGATCTCGAGCTGGCGCCAGTTGATGTATTTCTCGCTCCACTTGCACCACAGATCCGGGTTGTCGGCGAGCCTGGCGTGATAGGCTCTATACTCCTGGCTCGCGGCGTAGTGCTGTTTGCGTTTCAGCTCCTCCTCGGCCTTCTCGGGGAACGTGTTGAGAAACTTCGCGTGCAGCAGTACGCCTGACGCCTTCTCGCCACCCCATTCGTCGTAGACCAGGTTCAGACCGCGCGGCAGCAGGCTGTGGGTCGAGCTCACGTAGGTGTAATGCCGGTGCCATTTGACCAGGGGAACCTTGTTCAACGCCGGCGCCTTGCCCGGGGTGTCGGCGAAAAACGCTCGTGCGCGGGGTCCGCCCTGGATCCACAGGTTGCCGAACTTCGGGTTCTTGCGGATCATGTAATTGCCGCTGTCGAACCAGTTGGCGATCTCGAACGGGTCCTGGCCTTCGCCATAGGCCTGCGCGTCGATCGGCCCCTTGGGATACATGTCGATCAGCATCGCCCCGAAGGAGCGGATCGACGAGGCGTCGAGCCAGTCGGTGAGCGCGCGCAGGTTGCGGGTGTCGACGAAGGGGTAGACGAGGAACTCGTCCGGATCGACCGTCAGCGCCCAATGTCCGTGCGCGTAGCGCCGCGCAAGCCAGTTGGTCCAGTCCACCCCGAACCGCGCCCGTTTGTAGCTCGCCTCGGTCGACCACAGCGACACGTCCTCCTGCTGGCTGAGAAAATCGCGCGTGCCGTCGTCGCTGTCGTTGTCGACGAACAGGAAATGCCCGACCCCGAGACCGCGGTAGTAACGCAGGAAATACGGCAACCGGACACGTTCGTTGCGGAGCGTCGAAAGCAGCAGGATGTCTTTGGGCTGGATTGTTGCCGTGCGATTGACAACAGAGGTCAGCTCACGCCGCTTGCGCAGCGCGCGCACCCGCCATCGCTTGCGCTCCCAGCGAAGGCGATATGACCGCACAAAGCTCACCCCTGTCCCTCTCAGGTCGGGCCGCACGCCTGCTGATTGTCATAACGCCTTGAAAACAAGGTCGAAATGCGCCTGCCATGTCGGAAGCGTGAGCGCTTCCCCGATCGCTTTCCGGTGTGCTGCCGTGTGTCTTCTTGCCTGTCCTTTGGCAATGCCAAGGATTTCCTTACCCCAAGAATACATGTCGCTCCCATTGAGGTAAACGGGATTG
Source organism: Maritimibacter sp. (assembly GCA_020441225.1). The sequence goes on from JAGRMP010000218.1 coordinate 2,834, forward strand.
TTTCCAATGACTTCACGATAGACCGGCAGATCCGTGGCAATCACCGGCGTGCCGAGCGCCAGCGCCTCGGCGGGCGGCAGACCGAACCCCTCAGCAAGGCTCGGCATCAACAAGCCCTGCGCGGCTGCGACCAGCGCCGCGGCGGCCCCGTCCGGCAAAGCCCCGTGCTCGAACACATGCACACCCATCAGCGGCGAGCTGTCGAGCCGGTCGAACAAAGCTTCATTGGCCCAGCCCCGTGCCCCGACGATGTCGAGCGCGGGGATCGCCTCCGCCGGCAACGTTTCGGCGAAAAACTCCCAAACATCCAGCAATAGAGCATGGTTCTTGCGCGGTTCGATCGTCCCCAACACCGCGAAGCGCGGGCGTTCGAGATCGATCCCGTCAGGCAGGGCGTTGCGGTCGGGCCGGGGCGGCACCACGCCAAGCGCCGCGACGACCATCTCCGGCACCCGTCCAAACCCGGCGAAATGCCGTGCCACATCGCTGCGCGCCGCTTGGGACGTGCAGACCACCAGATCCGCCAGCGCCGAGGCGGTCCGCATCTTGTCCCGGAACGCTGCGACCGTGCCCGGGCGCTGATAGCCGGGGTAATCGAGCGGGATCGTGTCGTGCACCAGCACCACGGCGCGCCCGCCCTGGGCGTGGACCGCGTCGAACACCTGTGCCGCCAGGTTGCTATGCCCGGTGTTGAGCCAGGTCGCACCCTCCGGAACGTACCGCGCCAGCATGGTCGCGAGCCCGTCCGTCCCGGATTGCGCAAGCGCCAACCGGCGCAGATCGCTGAGCGCCGCCTGCCGCGCGGCGCTGGCCTTCAGATGCATCCGCGACCGCAGGTCCGCCGTGCCCCAGGACACCGCCCCGGTCAGGCGGTCAGCCAGAGCGGCCACGCCGGCGCGGTCCAAAAGGGTGAAACGGCCCGACAGACCAACCAGCCCGAACAGCGGATCTGAGGCGCCGAGCAGATGTGCAAGATAGGCGGCCTCGACCCGGTCGATCCCGGTCCAGACCCCGTCGCGCCCCACGCGGCTGACAAGACGGCTGAGGTCGAGCAGACGTGCAGACGCGCGGCTCGCCCCCCCCATCAGTCTCTATTGAGCGGCTTTTTGCACCGATACCATCTCTTCGAGATAGGCGGTGAACTCGTCGCGCAGGTCTTCGCGCGCCATCCCGAAGGCCACGGTCGCCTGCAGGAAGCCGGCCTTGGAGCCACAGTCGAAACGCTGGCCCCGGAAGCGGAGCCCGTAAACGCTCCGCTCCTGCGCAATCTCTTCCGCAATCGCATCGGTCAGCTGGATCTCGCCGCCCGCGCCGCTCTTCATCTTCGAAATGTTGTTCATCACGTCCGGGGTCAGGATGTAGCGGCCGATCACGGCCAGGTTCGAGGGCGCCTCGTTCGGCGCCGGCTTCTCAACCATACCACGAACCTTGACCAGATCGCCCATGTCTTCCGACACATCGAGCACGCCATAAGCCGAGGCCTTTTCGGGCGGGACCTCCATCGCGGCGACCATCGCGCCGCCGGTCTGCTCATAGGCTTCGACCATCTGCTGCAGCACGGGCTTTTCCGCCGCGATCACATCGTCGGGCAGGATCACCGCGAAGGGTTCGTTGGCAATCAGCCGCCGCGCGCACCAGACCGCGTGGCCGAGCCCAAGCGCCTTGTGCTGACGAATATAGGCGATGGCGCCCGATTCCATGTTTGTGGATTTCAGCGCGTCGAGCAGCGCGTCCTTGCCGGATTTGCGCAAGGTCTGTTCCAGCATCGGGTTGATGTCGAAGTAATCCTCGAGCGCGCCCTTGCCGCGCGAGGTCACGAAGATGAACTCCTTGATCCCCGCGGCCCGCGCCTCGTCGATGGCGTATTGGATCAGCGGCCTGTCGACCAGGGTCATGATCTCTTTGGGGATCGACTTCGTTGCCGGCAGAAACCGTGTTCCGAGTCCCGCAACCGGGAAGATAGCCTTTGTAACCTTGGTTTTCATGAGCCTTCCAGTACCTTTGTCCAAATCCGGGTCGAGAATCGGCGAGAAACATTCGCCCCCGAAAGCTTCGATTGCTCGTGAAACTAGGGACGAACACGGGCAAGGACTTTGCGGAAACAAGGCATTTCAGCGGCATTGCCGAGAGGGCGAGATCCGGGCCCATTCCCGGGCCACCCGCCCGCGGAAGGTCGTGGTACGGAACGCGGGCTCGGTTCGTTCCGATGGACCGAATAGCCCGCCGGTCTGTTCCCACCAGCCGCCGGGGTGAAACCGGACCCGGTGGCGTCGCGCGGTCGGACCGAAGAGTAAGAGCGTGACGATCCGCCCGGTGGCGACCGCTTCAGCCGCACGTGCCCGCAACTGCCGTCGTTGCCAGGGGCGACCGGCAAGATGCACGCTCTCGCTGGTCGTCTGGGTCGGGAAGGGCAGAAACGGCTCCGGTGCAGGAGGCACCGCGGCAAGCGGGGCGATCTCGCGCGTTCGTCCGGCAGCAATCCCGGCGTCCAGCCCCCCGAGCAGGCACGCCACGTCGCGCGGCTCGAGTCCGCCCGCGACCATGTGCCGGATCAGCCTGCGCCGCTGAGCCGCCCTGAAATCGGCCAGCGCCGCCGCATGCTCGGATTCGGGCACATGCTTTCGCAGAAAGACCGCCATCGAGGCGCCGATCTCGGTCAGATCGCGCGGGGCCCGGTCGGGCGCCCGCTGCGCCGAAGCGGCAAAGCCGTGATGCACCAGCGCGCGCGGCACGATCACGGTCCGCGCCCCGGCGGCGGCAAGGCGCAGGTTCACATCCGTCTCGTCGAGATAGAAGCGAAACGCCGGATCGAATCCGCCGAGCCCGGCGAGGACATCGCGGCGAAAGGCGCAGTTGGTCCCCTCGGTCTTCACCACGAAGCCCTTGGGTGGCACGGGAGCGAAGGGCGTAGCGCCCGGCGCCTCCAGTGGCACTGTCTCGCCCCGCCGATTCGCGCCGCGCGCGCGCCATTGAAAACTGATCCCGTTGCGCCCGATCACGTAGCCGCCCGTCGCCGCCACGCCCGGGTCCGCGAAGGGCTCGGTCAGGTGACACAACCAGCTCGGCTCCGGCACCGCGTCGTCGTCGATGAACGCCACGACCTCGCCCGCCGCCACGGCAAGCCCCGCGTTGCGGGCCGCGGAAATATTGGCCGCCTCGAAGCGCAGAAGCTTGATCCGGTCACGTCCTCTCATGTCCTCGACAACCTGGGCACCGGCCCTGTCGGCGACGACGATCAGCTCGAAATCCCTGTGACACAACTGCCCGATCCCGGTGAGACAGAGCCGCAGGGCATCGGGTCGACCGCGGCTGACGACGATCACCGAGATCCGGCTCAAACCATCCCCAATTCGGCAAGAATAGTCTCTATTCGCGGCACATCCTCGGGGTTGTTGAGCTCCCAGAACGCCTGGCCCCTTGCATCGACTTCGACGCAGAGCACCGGCCGCTCGCGTTCGAGGAACCTGAGCTGCTCGAGCCCTTCGAGCCGTTCGAGCGCGCCGGGCTTCCAACGTGGGTAAGCGGCGAGCGCCGAGGGACGGTAGGCATAGACGCCGACATGGTGAAACACCGGCGTCGGTGCGGTCGCGGGGTATTCGCCCGTGGTGTAGGGGATCACTTCCTTGGAGAAATAGAGCGCTTTGCGGTCGATGCCGAACACCGCCGTGGTCGCCCCCACGCGCCCCGCCCGCCGGTCCTCGTGAAACCCGGCCAGCGCGCGGCCCGAAGCGCGCAGCACCGGTGTGGCCACTTCCGCCGTCGGATGGGCGTCGAGCCCAGCGACCAGATCCTCGATGAACCACGGCGGGGTCAGCGGCGCATCGCCCTGCAGGTTGACCACCATGTCGAACCGCGCGCCCAGCGCGTCATGCGCCTCGGCGCAGCGCTCGGTGCCGTTCTCGCAGGCGGTGGACGTCATCACCACCTCGGCACCGAATGCTTCCGCCGCGTCGCGGATCCGCCCGTCATCGGTGGCTACCACGACTCTGTCGATCCCCGAGACCGCCTGCGCCGCCTCCCAGGAGCGCTGGATCAGGGTCTTTTTCACGCCGGTCGCACCGGTCAGCTCGGCGAGCGCCTTGCCCGGGTAGCGGGTCGAGGCGAAGCGCGCCGGGATGACGAGCAGCACCGACATCTCAGGCCGATTTCAGCTCCACGCCCGGGGCATAGGCAATGAAGAACGGGTTTTCGTAGATCGGCTTGCCATAGGTGAGGGGCGTATGGTCGTCGAACCGGATCACCGCGCCGCCCGCGCCCGCGAGCACCGCGTGGCCGGCAGCGGTGTCCCATTCCATCGTCCGGCCGAGCCGCGGATACAGATCGGCCTCGCCGGTCGCCACCAGGCAGAACTTGAGCGAAGACCCGGCCGAGGTCATGTCGCGCACCGCGTATTTGCCGATGTAATCGTCGGTGGCCTGATCGCGGTGCGATTTCGAAGCCACCACCATCAGCGCGCCATTGTCAGGCGTCGAGACGCCGATCGGTTTCACAGCGCCCACATTGTCCTTGTCGAACGGCCCGATCTCCTCGACGGTCGCGCCGTCGGCCCTGGTATAGAACATCCGCTGCTTGGCCGGCGCATAGACAACGCCGCGGATCGGTGTGCCGTCGACCACATAGGCGATGTTGACGGTGAAATCGCCGCGCCGATGGACAAACTCCTTGGTGCCGTCGAGCGGATCGACGATCAGGAACTCGGACGCGCTCTCCGAATGGCTCGCCGCCTGTTCCTCGGTCACCAGAAGCACGTCCGGAAAAGCAGCACGCAGACCGGCCGAGATCAGCGCGTCGGCGGCTTCGTCGGCGGCGGTCACCGGGCTCTCGTCGGCCTTCGCGCGCACGCCCATGTCCTCCTGCCCGTAGATCTCCATGATCGCGTCGCCAGCCTCGAGTGCCAACCGGCGCATCACGCGTTCCAGCTTTTCGAAATCCATCGCGAGGCTCCTCTCCCCCCGGGCCCTGTCCCGGGATTGTTGCGAAAATTCGGTGGCCCCCTTATGCTTGGCCGTCAAGGGAACGGCAAGAATTCCCTGCGAGAACGGTAAGAGCAGTCAGGAAGCGCGGGCATGTTCCAGGTCGGTCAGCAGAGAAGTCGTTTCAGCCAGGGCATCGCCCTGTTCGAAGTGATCTACCACGCGACGGTGCGCAACGTGCGCAAGTCCCACGCCAATGCGCTGGCCGGTATCTTCTTCAACATGCTGCAGACGCTAATGCTCGTGGTGATCTTTTACATCATGTACGCCGTGCTCGGCCTGCGCGGCTCGATGATCAGGGGCGATTTCCTGCTCTACATCATGTCGGGGATCTTCCTCTACATGACCCAGATCAAGACCATGGGCGCCGTCGTCGGCTCCGATGGCCCGGCCTCGCCGATGATGCAGCACGCCCCGATGAACACCTTCGTGGCGATCATGTCCGCGGCGCTCAGCCAGCTCTACATTCAGGTCCTCTCGGTGACCGTGGTGCTCTACATCTACCACATCGCCTTCACCCCGATCACCATCCATAACGCCGCCGGCGCTTTTGGGATGCTGGTTCTCGCCTGGTACTCCGGCCTGGGGGTCGGTCTGGTCTTTCTCGCAGTCAAACCGTGGTTTCCAAAGTTCGCGGGCATCGGCTCCACGATCTATGCCCGCGCCAACATGATCGCCTCGGGCAAGATGTTCCTCGCCAATTCCATGCCCTATTACATGCTGCCGTTCTTCGTCTGGAACCCGCTGTTCCACATCATCGACCAGGCCCGCGGCTACGTTTTCATCAACTACAACCCGCACCATTCCAACTGGCTCTATCCGCTGCTGGTCTCGGTCGCGTTGATGTTGATCGGGTTCATGGGCGAAGCCTATACACGCAAACATGTCTCCATTTCCTGGGCGGCGCGGCGATGACCCGTATTCTGGCACTTCTCCTCGCCTTCCTGCCCTGGCCGGTCCTCGCGCAGGAGATCTATCCGGCGCTCTATGACGTCACCGGGGTGGCCGCGGACGATGTGCTCAACGTGCGCGCCGAACCCGCAGCGGGCGCGGCGCTCGTCGGCGCCTTTGCGCCCACCGAAACCGGGGTCGAGGTGATCGCGCTGTCGGCGGACGGCGCCTGGGGCCGGGTCAATGCCGGTGAACAGGCGGGCTGGGCCTCGATGGCCTATCTCGAACGCCAACCCGGCCAGACGGCGGCGGACTGGAGCACCGGCTTCGCGCCGATGACGCTCGCCTGTTTCGGGACCGAACCCTTCTGGTCCGTGACGCTGCGCCCTGGCGCGGCCCTCGACTACGGCGCGCTCGATTTCGGCGACGGCACGCCCCAGCCCGGCGGCTATACCGCCGTCGCGGGCTCCGCGAGCACCGGCAAGCGCGGCTTCTTCGGCTGGCTGGACGCGGAACCGCTCGGCCTCACCGGCATCGTCTCGATCGAACTGTGCTCCGACGGCATGTCCGACCGTGACTACGGCTTCGCGATCGACCTCATCGTCAGCGATAGCGACGGCGACCGCCTCGCCGCCGGCTGCTGCCGGTTGGTCCGTTGAACCGCCGGCGCTAATCCACCACCCGCAGCGTCAGGTTGATCCGCCCGCCGCCGTCCAGCAGCGACGACGAGCCGCCGCGGATACGGTCGATGCCGTGATAGGCCAGCCGCGACGGCCCGGTGAGCAGCATCGCGTCGCCGCTTTCGAGCCAGGTTGATTGCGTCTGCCCCCCGCGCTCCGTGCCGCCGATGCGAAACAGCGCCATGTCGCCCAGTGAGATCGACAGCACCGGCTGGGTGAAATCCGCCTCATCGCGGTCCTGGTGCAATCCCATCCTGGCCGTCCCCCGGTAGAAATTGACCAGGCAGCAATCGGGCGCGCGGGCCCCGGGCGCCAGCGCCCGCCAAACCGCAAGCACGGGTTCGGGGATGTCCGGCCAGGCCACGCCCGAAGGGTGGCGGTCGATGTAACGGTAGCCGCGCCGGTCCGAAAACCAGCCGTAGCGCCCCGCGCTCGTCATGCCGACAGACATCTGTTTGCCCCAGCGGGTCTCGGGCGAAAACAGCGGCGCCGCCGCGACCACGTCGCGCAGTGCGGCGACGATTTCCGTCTGTGCCGCGTCGTCGAGCCATCTGCGCCAGACCGGGGCGCCGCCGAGGACAATATCGGGTGATCGCGGGGCTTCGTTCCTCAATTCATCCAATCCACTGAAAACGATTCGCTTTTTTGCCTTTCGCACCGAAATGCGCCGCTTGCAGGCTGCAAACGCCCTCCCTATATACGCCCAGACGCCGGAAAGGGATGACCGAACCGGCTGACAACATTGGGATCGGGCAGGGGTGCTTTCCAAGGCCCAGGCCCCAAACATCGCCTAAGAAGAGGAATTAGAGCATGGCCAAAGTCATCGGTATCGACCTCGGCACCACCAACTCCTGCGTCGCGATCATGGACGGCTCGCAGCCCCGCGTGATCGAGAATTCCGAAGGGGCGCGTACGACGCCCTCCATCGTCGCCTTCAAGGATGACGAACGTCTGGTCGGCCAGCCCGCCAAGCGGCAGGCCGTCACCAACCCCGACAACACCATCTTCGCGGTCAAACGCCTGATCGGCCGTCGCTACGACGACCCGGCCGTCGGCAAGGACAAGAAGCTGGTGCCCTACGAGATCGTCAACGGCGGCAACGGCGACGCCTGGGTCGAGGCCGCGGACGGCAAATACTCGCCCTCGCAGATCTCCGCCTTCATTCTCGGCAAGATGAAAGAGACCGCCGAGAGCTACCTCGGCGAAAAGGTCGAACAGGCCGTCATCAC